>JAPUHN010000150.1 GCA_027297685.1 Alphaproteobacteria bacterium
ATTGACCCCCGCCATATCGCGCGCAAACCACCGGTGGCCGCGCAGCGTCACTGCCGCGTTGATCAGGCTGGAGAATCTAGTCGATTTGACGTGCACCGGTTGTCCGCTCGACCCGGTGGTATGAACGTCGAAGGCCCGGCCATGCCCACGGGGCAGTTTGGCGCTGAACAATGAATCTCGGGCGCTCTGCACGTCTTCGCGGGTGAGCAAGGGTATCGAGGCAAACGCTTCCGGCGTCAGCATCGCATCCGGGCCCGCGACGACGCCGGCCAGCCGATCCTTGTAGAAGGGCGCCATTTTCTGTGCATAGCGGACAAGTTCGCCCGCTTGACGTAGCTGCGCCGCCGCCAACCGTTCGGCCGGCCAACGCTCGGTCTGCGCTAGGCGGTCGGCAAGGTCGAAGACCGTGAGGCCCCGACCGCCTTTGACTGGTGGCAAAAAATGGTTGACGACCACCGGTGCGGCGGGCCGGCGCGGCAAACGGCCGGACACGGTCACGGGCTTGACGTGGCTCGCCCCGGCCGCCGAACCGTTGGCTTTTTTGGGCCGGTTTAGTTCAACCATCGGATGTATCCACGTTGCGCTGAATTACCGCTGCGGGGCCGGATCGCGACGGCGGCCGACCGCTTCAAGCGGACTAGAAAATCTCACCGTCGATTGCCTGCACCTAAAACCATTGTTTTTCGTTAATGACGTACGTCTGGTAAAAATCTTCATCCGTTTTGGTGAGGTAGATAATGCCCTCGATGAAGGCAATGATCGAAATAGCGATGGGCGGTAGAATTAGAATAAACCCGACGAAAAACACCAATATCATGATGATTCCAGCCTTGGAGTAACCAAGGTAGAATTTGTGGATGCCGATCGCGCCCAGAAATATCGCGAAGAGACCTGCTGCTACCTTGTTTTTATCCGTCGAAGCCGCAGTCCGGCTCGGGATATCCACATAAATCTCCTTTGCCCGGCTTCCGTCCGCAACAAAATCTACCTCAAGGCCTGCTGCAACAACGACTTCTGATTTCCAATCGGCGGCACTGAATTCATACCGTTTGCCGTCATCTCCCCCGATGAGACCGGTCCGGTTTGCGTCTGAAAAATCAAGAATCTTGCCGCGCATGGTGGTCCTCTTTTTTACTGCCGCTGCTAGAAGGAATACTCGATTAACCTTGTCTTACTCGACTGCCGCAAAGGTATGGTAGCCAGCGAGTCTATGGCAAGTTCGTCCATTGAGCCAAATTTCTGCTACTTGCTCAACGAACCTGCCCTAGATCGCCACCCTTGGCACGGACATGATCTGTGTGTTAGAACCCGCCGCCCGCATGGTTTGGCGCGACTCTTTGGTAAAATGCCAAGCAGAGCGCGGGTTTTACAGGCTCAAACGAACGTCGAAGGAGGTGAGCACCATCGTTCAAGTCGTTGTACGTGACAACAACGTCGACCAAGCCCTGAAGGCGCTGAAGAAGAAAATGCAGCGCGAGGGCGTCTTCCGTGAGATGAAACTTCGCCGGAGTTACGAAAAACCGTCGGAGAAACGTGCGCGGGAGAAAGCGGAAGCAATCCGCCGGGCCCGCAAATTGGCCCGCAAGCGCAAGGAACGCGAAGGCTACTAGCCACCGCCGTCTCGCGGCGATTACCGGTTAGGGCTTCGACCCCTTTCACGACCGTCTGAGAGCCTTGGGACCACATTATGGTCGCGAGACGATTTCGGCTGTATTTTTATTGCTGGGCGGTTTCAGCCCTCACCGCCTCCCGGCCAACCATGACCGAACGGTCCCGTGGGGTGGCTGGGACGGGGTGTGGGGCCGGTGCGATCGGGCAAGAAACTTAGTGGCCGCCGCCCTGCAAGTTCTTGACGATTTCCTCGCACATCTTCTTGGCGTCACCGAACAGCATCATGGTGTTGTTCTCGAAGAACAGCGGGTTGTCGACACCGGCATAGCCCGAAGCCATCGAACGCTTGACCACCAGAACGGTGCCCGAATCCTCGACGTTCAATACCGGCATGCCATAAATCGCGCTCGACTTGTCGGTCTTGGCGGCGGGATTGACGGTGTCGTTGGCACCGATCACGAAGGCGACTTCGGTCGAGGCAAAATCGCGGTTAATCTCATCGAGCTCGAACACATTCTCGTAGGGCACGTTGGCCTCGGCCAATAGCACGTTCATGTGTCCCGGCATACGCCCGGCGACCGGGTGGACGGCGTAGCGAACCTGGACGCCGCGCTCTTCGAGTAGGTTGGCCATCTCGGCCAGGGAATGCTGCGCCTGGGCCACCGCCATGCCGTAGCCCGGAACGATGATCACCGAGGACGCCTGCTCCATGATAAAGGCGGCGTCGGCCGCCGCGCCCTGCTTGACCGTGCGATCGCCCATGTCGACCGTCGGCCCAGCTGTCTCGCCGCCGAAGCCACCGAGGATGACGTTCACAAATGAACGGTTCATGGCCTTGCACATGATGTAGCTGAGGATGGCGCCGGATGAGCCGACCAGCGCGCCGACGACAATCAACAGTGGATTGCCCAAAGTGAAGCCGATTCCCGCGGCGGCCCAGCCGGAGTACGAGTTCAACATCGACACCACGACCGGCATGTCGGCGCCACCGATCGGTACGATGATCAATACGCCGAGTACCAACGATATGGCGACAATGGCCCAGAATGCAGTCTGGGAATCACTAATAGCAAGCCAGATCACGGCCACGACGAGCAGCGCACCGAGGGCCAAATTTACCATGTGCTGGCCTGGGAAGACCAACGGCCGGCCGGACAGCAGGCCCTGCAGCTTGCCGAACGCGATGATGGAGCCGGTAAATGTGATGGCGCCAATCGCCGTGCCGATCGACATTTCGATCAGGCTTCCGGTCTTGATGTCGCCGGCCGTACCGATACCATAAGCCTCTGGCGCGTAAAACGCGGCGGCGGCAACGAACACGGCGGCGAGGCCAACCAGCGAATGGAACGCCGCCACCAGTTGCGGTAACGCCGTCATCTCAATGCGCATGGCGATTGCCGTGCCGATGGCGCCACCGATCAGCACACCCAAGACGATGGTTCCGAACGACACTACGCCGGGCAGGGCCAGGGTGGTCAATATCGCGATCACCATGCCGGTGACGCCGTAGATATTGCCCATGCGCGCGCTCTTCGGCGAGCTCAGTCCGCGCAACGCCATGATGAAGCAAACGCTGGAGATCAGGTACAAAAAGGCGGAAAGGGATGCCGACACCTAACGCACCCCTTACCGCTTCTGCCGGAACATCTGCAGCATGCGCTGCGTCACGATGAAGCCGCCGAAAATGTTGATCGACGCCAGCACCACCGCGATAAATCCAAATATCTTGGCTAAGCTAATTTCCGCCGGGCCGGCCGCGATCAACGCGCCGACGATGATGACCGACGAGATTGCGTTGGTGACCGCCATCAGCGGCGAATGCAGCGCCGGGGTGACGCTCCACACCACGTAGTAGCCGATAAACACGGCAAGAACGAAAACTGTGAATAGAAAGACGAAAGGTTCACTGGCGCCGCCGGTCGAGGCGACAGCCAACGTGGTCGCATCCTGCGCCAAAGTCGCGGCCTTGTCGGCAAAGCCCTGGGCTTCGACGGCAAGTCGTGCCGCATTATCTGCGAGGGTCGACGGATCCATCGGTTCAGGCCCCTTCCTCGGTTGGTATATCTGGGTCGGGTTCGGGCGATTCCGGCGGCGCAGCCGAACTCGGTTTCGTTGCCGCCTCTTCTGCGGCTTCGGATCTGATTTTTACTTCGTCCCCCGCTTCATTCTGCACCTCGTCTGCCGCCTCATTCTTCGGCAGCAGCGCCGGATGGACGATTTTGCCGTCGCGAGTCAGGCATGAACCGACAATGATCTCGTCTTCCCAATCGATTGCCAGCTGCTTGGTTTCCTTGTCGACCATCAATTCGACGAAATTGAACAAATTTCGCGCGTACAGCGCCGAAGCATCGGACGCGAGGCGCGATGGTAGATTGTATAGGCCCATGATTATGACGCCATTTTCGGTTGTCACGATCTCGCCGCCTACGCTTTGGGTCACGTTGCCGCCCTGCTCGACCGCCAGATCGACGAGCACCGAGCCGGCGCGCATCGAGGCGATCATCTCGTCGGTAACGAGGACCGGCGCCGGACGGCCGGGAATGAGCGCCGTGGTGATGACGATGTCCTGATCGGCGATGTGCTGAGCCACCAGTTCCGCCTGGCGTCGCTTATAGTCTTCCGACATTTCCTTGGCGTAACCGCCTTCGGTCTGGCCTGAATCGTCGGCGTCGGGTTCGACCATGACAAAACTGGCGCCGAGGCTCTCGACCTCTTCCTTGGCTGCCATGCGCACATCGGTCGCCGACACCACGGAGCCGATCCGCCGCGCGGTGGCGATCGCTTGCAAGCCGGCGACACCGGCGCCCATCACAAACACCCGCGCCGGGTTGATGCGTCCGGCGGCAGTCATCATCATTGGGATACCGCGTCCGTACTGGGCGGCCGCGTCAACAACAGCCTTGTAACCCGCCAAATTGGCCTGCGAGCTCAACACATCCATCGATTGGGCACGGCTAATGCGCGGCAGGAACTCCATCGCAAACGAGACGATATTCTTGGCGGCGTAATGCTCGACGCCGATCGGGTCGCCGTACGGATTATGGAGCGCCACCAAGATCACGCCGTCGGGGTAATCGGCGAGCCCATCGGCGCCGCCGTCGGTGTTGGTCCGTGGACGCTGGACCTTTAAAATTATATCGGCCCCGGCAAAGGTCTCGGCGCGCGTGGCGTGCACCGTCGCGCCTGCCTCGGTATAGGCGGGATCGAGGATCGCGGCGTTCTCTCCGGCGCCGGTCTCAACGCTCACATCGACCCCCAACTGAACGAACCGTTTGACCGTGTCGGGAGTCGCCGCGACACGCCGTTCATGGGGTCGGCGTTCCTTCGGAATGGCGATCTTCATTGTGTAAGCACCTTATGCTTCGCCCCTTCCAAGGCGGCACTAAATCGACGGGGCGGATAACGCTGTCAAATTTGGGCGGAATATGGCGGTAGAATCGAGTCAGAACAAGTCATGGCCGACCATTAAGGTGTCCATAATCGAATTTCGGCTGCCGGATTTTAAGATTGTGACGCACCGGCCCTCTCAATCTTGCCAATGCCGCACGGCGACGCCCTCGCGGGCCGCCCGGTATAAGATGAAGGGGCGAACCCTAATGGGCCTCCAGAGGGCCTACGGCAGCCCGTCGATAATTCCGGTCAGCCGCCGCTTGGTGATGAAAAACCGGCCAATGTCGCGTTCGCTGTCGCCGCCAAGGCGAAATATCTGCTTACCTTGGCCATCGAAAATAACCACTGCGGGCACCGCGCGAATTCCACCTAGCCTCTCGCCCAACTCGTCGTCGCCAACAACGGTGGGTATCGAAGGGGGGATGATGTTCACAAATCGCTTGACAGCGCGCGGGTTCGGCCGGCCGACAAAGCCTTCCATCCAGTTGACCGCAATCATCGAAACCTTGTTACCATTTTCTTCGATGTACCTCGCCAATTCTCCCATTTCCTGGCGGCACGGCGGACACCAACTGGCGAAAAAAGTCACCAGAACCGGGCGCCCATCGAACGCCGTATCGTTCACTGTGCCCCGCAAAGCTTCGAGCGATTTCAAATTGTTGCGCAGGCCGTCGTCGAGTCTCGGCTGTTGCGCGATCGCTGGCCGCGCGGCCAGCAACGGTAAGGCCAGGGTGGACAAGATAAAATCGCGTCGTCGCAGCATGGTTCGATCTCCCATAAACCACACCCCTAGACACCACCGGAGCGCCGCTGCCAACGCAAATTCTCGTGAGCCTTACTCAGCCAGAGAGATACTATGGCGGCCGAGCATTTCGGCCTGGCGGGCGGTCAGCGTGGTTTCGTCGAAATCTGCGATCAAGCCCTGAAACAACTGGTACCAATTGACCTCGGCACGCAGCCGCAGAAACACCGAGCCCAACCCGATCGCCGCACGATCCATCAGCACGAATTCGCGCGGCGGTGTGACACCGCCCAGTTTTCGCAATTCCTGATGGACCTGGTGGGCGACGTTGGCGCCGTACAACCCGGAATCGGATTCCTGAATGCGCTGCACCTTATCTTCCATCACCGGCGCGTAGAGGAACGACGCCCAAATATTGAGCACGTCGATCATCTCGTTGCTGAGTTCGGCGAACCCCCAGGTCTCATAAGCGTGTACGGCCAGGGCCCGATCGTCGTTCTTCAGAGCGTGATAAAGATCGATCACCGCGCGCACAAAACTTGGCGTGAACACCCGGATACAACCGAAATCGTACAAATTGATCGAGCCATCGCCGGGATTGACGGTGTAGTTTCCCAAATGGGGGTCGCCGTGGATGACACCGTAGTAATAGAACGGCACGTACCACGCCCGGAACATGTTAACGGCGACGGCTTCCCGCCCCGCGGTCGCGGTCTCGGCAAATTCCGCCATCGGCATGCCGTCGAGCCAATTTGTCGTCAACAACCGTTTAGACGACAGCGCATCGACGACCTGCGGCACGCGCACCCCGGCCTCGTCGGCGAGCATGTCGCCAAAGAGCCGCGTGGCGTTGGCTTCACGGATATAGTCGAGTTCTTCGGTCAAACGCTCGGACAATTCTGCATGTATCTGCGAGGTATCGACGACCTTGTCGTAACGTTTGTAGACGGCAAAAATAAATTTCAACTGGTTCAGATCCGCGGCGACCGCCGATTTCATGTCGGGATACTGCACCTTGCACGCCAGCGCCGTGCCGTCATGGTCCTCGGCCCGGTGGACTTGGCCCAATGAGGCTGCGCGCGTTGCCTCTTTTTCGAAGTTGCGGAACTTAGTCTGCCAATCATCGCCGAGCTCGGAAGCCATGCGGCGGCGCACAAATGGCCACCCCATCGGCGGCGCATTGGCTTGTAGTTGCGACAATTCTCGGGCGTAGTCTTTGGGCAACGCGTCGGGAATGGTCGATAGAATCTGCGCCGCCTTCATCAGCGGCCCTTTCAGGCCGCCCAGTGCAACCTTCAAGTCGGCGGCATGTTTTTCGCGGTCCAACTCGCGGCCCAAGTAGCGGCTAGCAGCGAGACGCATCGCCGTGCCGCCGATGGCGGTGCCGACACGACCGTACCGGCCCATACGGCCGCTAAATGTCGATCGGTCGTCGTCGTCATCCGCCACGCCGGCGTTACTCCCCTGTTAGGTACTGGCGTCCATTGCCGCCAATTCATCGAGCAAACTGGAAATGACGCCAAGACCCTGTTGCCAAAACCCCGGATCGCTAGCGTCGAGGCCGAATGGCGCCAGCAACTCCTTGTGGCGCAGCGTGCCGCCAGCGCGCAGCATGTCGAGATATTTATCGGCGAACCCGTCTTCTGCACCTTGATAGACCGCATACAGTGAATTCACCAGGCAGTCGCCGAAGGCATAGGCATAGACGTAGAACGGCGAATGGATGAAATGGGGTATGTAGGTCCAGTAATACCGATACTCGTCTTCGAAACGAATCGCCGGACCTAAACTCTCGCCCTGCACATCCATCCAAATGTCGCAGATTTCATCGGTCAGCAGTTCGCCCTGGCGGCGCCGGTCATGGACTTTGCGCTCGAACTCAAAGAACGCGACCTGGCGTACGACAGTGTTCAACATGTCCTCGATCTTGTTGGCCAACATGACCCGCTTTTGCGCCGCGCCGGGCGCATCGTCGAGTAATTTTCGGAACGTCAGCATTTCGCCAAACACCGAAGCGGTCTCGGCCAGGGTCAGCGGCGTATCGGACATCAGATGACCCTGCACACCAGCCAGAATCTGGTGCACGCCGTGTCCCAGTTCGTGCGCCAGGGTCATGACGTCGCGGGTCTTGCCCTGATAATTGAGCAGCAAATAGGGATGCGCGCTGGGCACCGTCGGGTGAGCGAACGCTCCAGGCGACTTGCCGGGCCGGACCGGCGCGTCAATCCACGAATTATCGAAGAATTTCTGGCCCAATTCGGCCAACTGTGGCGAAAAGCGCCCATAAGCGCCGAGAACCGTGTCGACCGCGTCGCTCCAGGCGATTGTCCGGTCGTCTTCGTCGGGCAGCGGCGCATTGCGGTCCCAATAGTCGAGCTGCTCACCGCCGAACCAGCTGGCCTTTAGGGCGTAGTAACGGTGGGACAAGGCCGGGTACATCGCCTTGACCGCCGCGATCAGGGCGTCGACGACCTCGTCCTCGACGAAATTGGACAAATTGCGGCTGGACACCGGCTGGGCGAATTGGCGCCATTTGTCGTCGATCTCTTTGTCTTTGGCCAACGTATTGGTAATCAGCGTGAAGATCCGGGCGTTGTCGCCCAGTACTTCACCGATCGACTTGGCGGCTGCCTTGCGCACCGCGCCGTCCTTGTCGGACATCAGGTTGAAAATTTCGGCGCTGGTCAACTCTTGTTCGCCGCGCGGCAGGGTCACTTTGAACCGGAGCGCTGCCATGCTCTCATCGAACAGACGCACCCACGCTGCTTTGCCGACGACGTGCTTTTCGAGCAGCAACTTTTCGATGTCGTCATCCAACTGGTGCGGCCGAAACGCCCTGGTGTCGCGCAGCCACGGCTCGTAGTTTGCCAGCGCCGGGTCTGCGAGCTTCGCTGCCAAGTCCGCATCGTCGATTTTGTTTATCTCCAACGAAAAGAACAGCAGGTGAGTCGATATCTCGGTCACCGTCTCCTGCGTGGTTTGGTAAAATCGGCCCGATTCCGGTTCCGTCATATCGGCAGCGTAGAGCAGCGAGGCGAAGCTCATCATGCGGCCCAACGTCTCGTCGATCGCCTCGTAGTCACCGATTGCAGCGGCCAGCGCGGGGGCCGCCAAATCCGATAGTTTACCCTTATGAGCAGCCTCGAACGCCAGCGCGCGCGCCCGGGCCTGTTCGATCGCGGCGGTGAGTTCGGCAGAGTCCCGGCCGGGGAACAAATCGTCCAGATTCCACTCGGGCAGGTCGCCCAACGCCTTGGCCGAAACCGTGCCAGTGGCGGGGGCGGTGGCGGGGGCGGGGGCGGGGGCCAGTAATTGTTTCAACGTCGTCCTCGCAGGTCTGCTTGCAACATGCTCACAGATAAGCTCCATTAGCGCAGACAGCAACAGGTCAACCACCGCGGCATGAGCCGCCAACGCAAAAGTGACCGGCTGGGGAGCATGATGGATTACGCTGAACGCTACGATCAGTGGCAGACCCTGCCGCAGATGTTTTTCGCCAAGGCCGACGAACTCGGCGACAGCCCGCTATTTTGGGTCAAGCATAACGACGCCTGGCAGCCGACCAGCTGGGCCCAGGCCGGCGCCGATATAAGCGCCCTGTCGCGCGGCCTCCGCGCGTTGGGGGTGAAGGCCGGCGATCGCGTCGTCCTGGTCTCGGAAAATCGCACCGAATGGGCCATCGCCGATCTGGCTGTTATGTTGGCCGGCGCGTTAACCGTTCCCGCTTACACGACCAATACGGTCGAAGATCATATTCACATCCTGTCCGACAGCGGCGCCGAGATAGCGATTGTCTCGTCGGCGCAAATCGCCGAACGCCTGCTGCCGGCGGCCAGCGCCGTCGCCGGGGTCAAGACCGTCGTCGCGCTGGAAGCGCCAGCGGGTAACGCTGACGGAGTCGAGGTCGTCGACTGGCACGACCTGCTGGCGCGCGGCCGCGAGCAGACCGACAATACCGCCGCCAATCTGGCCGATCTGGCCCGTACCGATACCGCCTGCCTGATCTACACTTCAGGCACTGGCGGTAACCCGAAAGGGGTGATGCTCAGCCATGGCGCCATTCTGTGCAACTGCATGGGCGCCTACCATTTATTCAACGATGGCACCTTGCTCGACATCGACAATGACGTTTTCCTGTCGTTCCTGCCGTTAAGCCACTCCTACGAACACACGGCGGGGCTCCATTTCCCAATATCGATCGGCGCAGAAGTTTACTACGCCGAAGGGGTCGACCGCCTCGCCGCAAACATGCTCGACGTACGGCCGACGATCATGACTGCGGTGCCGCGCCTGTACGAAAGCATGCATCAACGCATCGTCTCCGGCGTCGACCGCAAGGGCGGGCTGTCGGCCAAGCTTTTCCACAAGACCGTCGAGTTGGGGATCAAGCGCTATGAACAGGGCTCGGCTGGCCTCGGTCTCTGGCAAAGGCTGCAAAATGCGGCGCTCGACCGATTGGTCCGCGCCAAGGTAGCCCAGCGGTTCGGCGGCCGGCTGAAGGCCTTCGTCTCGGGCGGCGCACCGCTCAACTACGATATCGGCCTGTTTTTCTTGGCGCTCGGCGTACGTCTGGCGCAGGGATACGGGCAAACCGAAACGGCGCCCGTGGTGAGTTGCAATCCACTCGACCGCATCAAGATCGACACCGTGGGCCCTGTCCTTCGCGGGGTTGAGGTTAAATTCGCCGAGGATGGCGAATTGCTGGTGCGTGGCGAGCTCACCATGCAGGGCTATTGGAATGCACCCGACCTTACCGCCGACGCGCTCAAGGATGGCTGGGTACACACTGGCGACATCGCCGAACTCGATGAAGACGGCTACATCAAGATCACCGACCGTAAGAAGGATATCATCGTCAATTCGGGCGGCGACAATGTGGCGCCGCAGCGGGTCGAGAACGCGTTGACCTTCGAGCCAGAGATCGCGCAGGCCATGGTCTATGGCGACAAACGTCCCCACTTGGTCGCTGTGCTGGTACCCGACGAAGAGTTCGTCGGCCAATGGGCGAACGAAAACGACCACGCGCGCGACCTCGCGGCCCTGGCGGATTCACAGCCCTTCCACGAGGCGCTGCGAACGGCGGTGGATCGGGTCAACGAACGGCTGTCACCAATCGAGCAGGTTCGGCGCTTCATCATCGCCGGCGAAGGCTTTTCCACCGACAACGGCCTGATGACGCCGACCTTGAAACCGCGGCGCCATATGATCACCGAACGCTATGGCGAGCAGCTCGAGGCGCTTTACGGCCGTGCCAA
>JAPUHN010000151.1 GCA_027297685.1 Alphaproteobacteria bacterium
TTGCGGTACAGTTGTATGGATATTCGCGATCACATTCGCACCATCGAAAATTTTCCCAAACCGGGAATATTGTTCTACGACATTTCAACCTTGCTGGCGCACCCGCAGGCTTGGCGCCATACCGTCGATTTGCTCGCCGTCGCCATCCGCCAGCACCAGCCGGACTTGCTGGTCGGCATCGAAAGCCGCGGATTTCTGGTCGCCGCACCGCTAGCGCTGCAACTCGGTTGCGGGTTCATCATGGCGCGCAAGAAAGACAAACTGCCGGGACCGACCATCTCGCACACCTACGATCTGGAATACGGCACCGACACTATCGAAATCCAATCGGACGCCGTAGCGGCAGACACCCGCGTCGTTATCATCGACGATTTGCTGGCAACCGGCGGTACCACCGCAGCAACGATCGCACTATTGCGCAGCGTCGGCGCCGACGTGCGCGCCGCCGCCTTCATCATCGAACTCAACGGGCTCGGCGGCCGCGACAAGCTGGACGTACCACTGACAGTGCTTATCAACTTCGACGCTTGAAGAATTATCCGGCGATTTGCCCGCCCAGTTCGTCGTCGATGAAGCTTTGAATCACCTCTTCGATCGACCCGTCGGGCTCAAACCCGAGGCCACGCGCGCGCGCGCCGGTGGCGAACCAGGGCCAGTTGTCGACCATCCCTTGAATCTGAGCATCGGGCTGCCACGAAATCCGTTCGGCGACCCGCGCTCCGGCGATCTCGCGCAACGCCGCCACGATCTCGCCGATCGTCGGCGAGATGCCGTTCATCATCACGCCGCGCTGGAATCCAAGCTGCTCGGCATCGGCGTTGTGGATATCGATGAACGCCTGCACCGCGCGCCGCGGCGATAGGATCAGCATGCGCGTTTCCGCGCTCACCGGGCAATTTACCGTATCGCCCTGCAACGGCTCGCGCAGGATCGAGCTGGCGAACCCCGACGCCGCCTTGTTCGGCTTGCCGGGGCGCACCACGATGGTCGGAAGGCGCAAGCTGCGCCCGTCGAAGAAACCTTTGCGGCTGTAATCGTTGACCATCAGCTCGCCGGTTGCCTTTTGCGCACCGTAGGATGTCTGGGGCGTCAGCGGCGTATCGTCGACAATATCGCGAAAGCCGCCATAGACCGCCAGCGAACTGGTGAACACCACGCGCGGCGTGCCGGCGCTGGCGCGGCAGGCCTCGAAGACGTTGCGCGCGCCGTCCAGATTGACCTGGTAGCCCAAATCGAAATCGGCCTCGGCGCCGCCGCTGACCACGGCAGCGAAATGGAATACCGAATCCACGCTATCGCCGATCACCCGACGCACCACAGCGGGATCGCAGATGTTGGCGGTGACGATCTCGACGCGGGGGTCTTCTGGCGGCGGTTCGGCCGGCGCGAAGGCATCGACCAGGAACAGCCGTTCGAGCGCTTCCGCCTGGCCCGACGGGCCAACCAATTCGTCGGCGGCCAGCAAGCGCAATGCCAACCGGCGCCCCAGCATGCCAGTGCCCCCCGTAATCACGACTTTCATGGTGGTCCGGCGCCCCCCCGTTTTACAAGCTCTAGGACAGCGCCGGTTCGAGGCGGTCGAGGGCCTGCGACAGCAGCGCCGGCTGGGACGCGAAGCACAGCCGCAGCCAACCCTCGCCGGCGTCGCCAAAGGCGCGGCCCGGCGCCAGGCCGACCCCGGTCGTGGCGATCAGGTGCTTGGCGTATTCCAGGCTGTCGGTCATGCCGTCGACGGCGAAGAAGGCGTAGAACGCCGCCTCCGGACGGTACAAGCTGACCTTGGGCATCGCCGCCAACCGTTGGAACACCAGGTCGCGGTTGCGCCGGTATTCCTCGACCATTTGCGTGATGAACGCTTCGCCGTCGCGCACGGCAGCCACGCCGGCATGCTGCACGAAGGTGGTCGGCGAGGCGATGTTGAATTCGTTGAGCACGGAGAACACCTCGCCGAGCGCCGGCGGATGGGTCAGCCAGCCGAGCCGCCAGCCGGTCATCGACCAGGTCTTGGAGAAACTGTTGATGACGATAAGCGGGTCGTCGGCCTCGGCGAAGTCGAGGAACGACGGCGCCTTCGGGATGTCGTAGGCGAGCCGGACATAGACCTCGTCGGCAATGACATAGAGCCCGCGGCGCTTGCACTCGTCGAGCATGGCGCGCTGTTCGGCCTCCGACATCACCCAGCCGGTCGGGTTGCCCGGCGAATTGACGAAGACCGCGCGGGTGCGTTCGTCGCAAGCGTCGAACAGCGCATCCATATCGAGTTGCCAGCGCCCGTTCTGGTCGGGCTGCAGGGCAATCTGGCGCGCCTCGCCGCCCATGATCTGCACCGTCTGGCGGCAGTTCGGCCACACCGGACCGACCACCACCATGTTGTCGCCATTATCGATCAGCACTTCGGAGACCAGCATGATGGCGTTCATGCCCGACGCAGTGACGGTCAGCCGGTCGATGTCCATCGGCCGGCCATGGAGGTTGCTTACGTAGGCCGACAGAATTTCGCGCAACGGCGGAATGCCGCGGTTCTGGGCGTAGAACACGTGATTGTCGTCGAGCGCAGCGGTCGCCGCCTGTTTGATGAAATCGGGCGTCGCTTCATTGGGCTCGCCGAACCACAGGGCGATCACATCGTCGCGGCCGATATTCGTTTCCGCCACCTTGCGGATCAGCGACCCTTCGAGGGTTTCGATCGAATGGCGAATTTTCCGGCCACGAAAATAATCTGGGTCTTTTGGCATAGGTACTCCTGAGCGACGCGAATGCAGTCTAGCCGCAGAATCCTTAAGGGGGAATTGCCCGCCGCCGCGCCATCGGGCATATGGGGGCGCAAATCAACAAAAAGAACAGGCGGCGGAACTATGTCGGATTTCACAGCCCTCGATTTAACCGAAGGCCTCAACGGCTTTCTCGGCTTTCGCCTCACCGAATGGCGCGACGGCTACGCCGAAATCGCCGTCGACCTCGCCGACGTCCATAGAAACCGCCAGGGCGGGCTGCACGGCGGCACAACGGCGGCGCTGATCGACGCCGCCACCGGTTATTGCGGCATCTTCGAGCCCGACCCGGAGAAGCGCCGCGGCAATGTCACCGTTTCGCTGACCGTCAACTTCGTCGGCCGGCCCAAGGGCAATACCCTGACCTGCACCGCGCGCGTCGTTAAGGCCGGCCGCCGCATATATTTCTCCAACGCCGAAGTGAAAGACGACCAGGACACCCTGATCGCCACCGCCACCGCGGTTTACGCCTATACCGACGTGGACGCGCAAAGGAAGTAGGGGGTTACCGCATTAGCGTGTTGGCCAATGCCAAGTTGGCCGTTCGCTGTCCTCAGATCCCGTGAAATTTGTCTCGCCCAGATCCTTCTGCAATTCGATTCGTTGACTATCGGATCCGGTTGCGAGCGCCGCCACCAACGGGGTGGAGTGGGACACGACGATCACTTGCGTGCGCGCGGCCATCTGAGCGATCAGCCGTGCGAGCGGTTCCAGCAGGTCGGGATGAAGACTGGTTTCCGGTTCGTTCAGGACCAATAAATCGGGCGGCCGCGGCGAAAGCAGGGCCGCCACCCATAACAGATAGCGCAGCGTTCCGTCCGACAGTTCCGAGACCTTCAGCGGCCGCAGCAATCCATATTGCTGCATTTCAATTTCGAAGCGGCCGTCCGATGATGGTTTGACCGACACACTGCCGCCTGGAAACGCGTCTTCGATGGCATCGTCGAGCGCTGTAGGGTCTCCGATTTCACGAATCGTCTGAATCGCCGCAGCAAGGTCGGCGCCATCATTACTGAGCACCGGCGTGCGTGTCCCAACTTGTGGGATTCGCGCCGGTGCCTGAACGTCGGTCCGAAAGTGGTCGTAAAATCGCCAGCCTCGGATTTGCTCCCGCAACAGCAGTATTTCCGGTGCGTCCCGCAGGTCCACACCGTGGGTCATCATGCTATCAAACGGCGCCAGATTTATGATCACGTTAGCCCATCCGGTGTCATCACTCCGGACACGCACGCTCGGCCCGTTTCGGTCGACAAACAACGTTCCAGGCCGCTGGACGTTACCGGTCCATATACACTCGCGTTTGATTTCCGGGTCGCCGTTGAAGGAAGATGTACGATCAAACGACGGAATGCCTAAATCGATCGCGAAGCTATATTCGGTACTGGCAAATCCGAGCCGCAGGCTTATAGGATTTTTTCGCACCTTCGGACCGGCCCACAACGTGGACTCCAGTCCGCCTTCGCGCGCCAACGATTGCATAAGAGAACCCTGGGCGGTGTCGGCGAGCAATCGTAGAGCTCTGTACACATTGGATTTACCGCTACCGTTCGGCCCGGTCACCACATTGAGTCGTTTGAGGGGAACGATAAGGTCCCGCAAGGAACGGTAATTTGAAACCGCAAGCGTCTCGAGCATCTATCTATTCGATCTAGCCGATGTAACTGCCAGTAGAGTATGCGGCGTTTCATTTCCCGACAACCGTCGCTGCGATCTATTCTTCCAGAGGCAAGTTTCGTGAGCAGTGCGCAAGCTGCAGATTCTCATTCGTCACACTCCCGTCCCCACCTTCGCTAAAACCCGTGCTAACATCGTCCCCTAAAAACGAAGGGAGGCGACAATGACCGATGCGAGCACGCGCGAACACCTGATCGGCCGCCTGCCGCGGCTCATCGGCTCCGGCGTCGACTACAACGACGCCATGGCGGTGATCGCCGGCATGGAAGAGGTCGCCGACTGGTCGCGCGGCTGGGAGGCGGCCGGCGAGCGCCACGAGGCGCGCGGCGACGAAGCACTGGCCGCCGGCAACACCGTCACCGCCGGCGAGGCCTTTTTTCGCGCCGCCATCTCGTTTCACACCGGCCAGTCGGGCAATGTCGAAGACCCCGACGAGAAACTGCGCGTGCAGACCCGCCAGCGCACTGCCTATCTGAAGGCGATGCCCCATGTGCGGCCGCCAGCCGAGCGCATCGAAATTCCCTTCGAGGACATCGAATTTCCCGGCAATCTGCGTCTGCCGGAAGGGTCCGGCAGCGCGACCGTACCCTGCGTGCTGCTCAATGCCGGCGCCGATTCGACCAAGGAAGAGTTCTTCACCCTGGAGAACGAGTTTCTCAAGCGCGGGCTCGCCACCTGCGCCTTCGACGGGCCGGGCCAGGGCATGACCTGGCAGAAAATGAAACTGCGTCCCGACTTCGAGGCGCCGGTCGGCGCCGTGCTCGACATGCTGGAAAAACGGCCCGAGCTCGATACCGCGCGCTTCGGCATCTGGGGCCGCAGCATGGGCGGCTACGCGGCGCCACGCGTCGCCGCGCACGACCAGCGCATCAAGGCTTGCATCAGCCTCGGCGGCTTTTTCGACATGGCGACTTTCTGGGACACCTCGTCCGACGTGCTGCTCGATATTCTGCAGTTCGCCTTCGGCGCCGAAAACCGCACCCAGGCGCGCGAGCGGGCGCGCCGCTTTACGCTCTCCGGTGCGGCCGAGAACATAACCTGCCCGGTGCTGGTGGTGCACAGCGACGGCGACGAAATCTGCCCCTTAAGCGAGGCCCAGCGCACCGCCACGACGATCGGCGACAACGCCGAGCTGGTGGTGTTCGAGGGCGGCAACCATTGCTGCGACAACATGCCGGCGGTGGTGCGCCCGCTGATGGCCGACTGGATGGCAAAACAACTCGGCGGCGCCGCTTGAGCCGCCGCCATCCGGTCTTCGGACCAGGTGGCCCTTCGCGATTCCGGCTGCTATAAAGCGCAGAGTGAACGCCGTCGTTTGGGGGAGAGTGTCATGAGTTTAGAAGAAAAGCTGGCCGCGATCCGTGCGGGCGGCGCGAAACGAATTCCCGAAGACAAGCGCGCCATCATGGGCCGCGCGACCCAGGAATTACGTGATTCCGGCATCCTGGACCGCGTGATCAAGGTGGGCGATACCCTGCCGCCCTTCGCGTTGCAGAACGCCGATGGCGTCGAAGTCAGCTCGGCCGGACTGCTGGCCCAGGGAGCGGTGGTCCTCACCGTGTTCCGCGGCCACTGGTGACCCTATTGCGTTGCAGAGCTGTATGCTATGCGCAACATCGTAGATCCCTTGAAAGAGCTCGGCGCCACTGTGGTTGCAATTACCCCGCAACTGGCCGAGCACAGCCGCGGCATGATCGAAAAACACGAACTGAACTTCGACATGCTGAGCGACCCCGGCAATTCCTATGTAGCCGAGCTGGGTTTGCGCTTTCAGATTCCGGACGACGTTAAGGAAATATACAACGGCTTCGGCATCGACCTGCCGGCGAACAACGGCGACGACAGTTGGACCCTGCCGATGCCGGCGCGCATTGTCGTCGACAGCGGCGGCATCGTGCGGGCGACCGATATCGATCCCAACTACACCGCACGTCCCGAACCCGAGAAGACCCTCGACGACGTCCGGGCGCTCGC
>JAPUHN010000152.1 GCA_027297685.1 Alphaproteobacteria bacterium
ATCGCCATTCGAGTACGACATAGTCGGCTGTCACGCCGACTGCGATCGGCACACGAAGGAAATATACGACATGGGCGTAATGATTGACGGGGTCTGGCATGTCGAGGAGCCGGTCGACCTGCACCAAAACGGCAGGTTCAAATTTCCCGATTCGGTAGTTCGCAATTGGATCACGCCCGATGGCGCGCCGGGACCGACCGGGGTTGGTGGATTCAAGGCCGAGGCCGGGCGCTATCATTTGTATATCAGCCACGCCTGCCCGTGGGCCCACCGCACCATGATCTTGCGTGCGCTCAAAGGTCTGGAAGACGCGATCTCGGTATCCGTCGTCAATTTGTTCAAGGGCGATCGGGGTTGGACCTTCGATGAGGGCGATGGCGTGGCGCCCGACCCGATCTTCGGCGCCGACAATTTGTGGGAAATCTACCAAGCGAGCGATCCGGCGTATACCGGCCGCGTCTCGGTGCCGGTGCTGTGGGACAAAGCATCCAACACCATGGTCAACAACGAATCGTCGGAAATTATCCGCATGTTCAATGGCTCCTTCGACGCCATCGCGACGCACCGCGGGCGCGACTATTACCCCGAACCGTTGCGCGCTGAAATCGACACGGTGAACGATCGCGTGTTCCGCACCGTCAATATCGGTGTCTACAAATCGGGCTTCGCCAAATCCCAGGAGGCCTACGCAGAAGCCGTCACAGCGCTTTTCGAAACCCTGGACTGGCTGGAAAACCGCCTGGCGCAACAGCGCTATCTCGCCGGTGACCAGATCACCGAGGCCGACTGGCGGCTATTCACCACATTGCTGCGCTTCGATCCGGTCTATCACGGACACTTCAAGTGCAACATCCGCCGCCTGGTCGATTACCCCAATCTATGGAACTACACCCGCGAGCTCTATCAGGTGCCGGGCGTCGAGGGCACGGTCAATCATTACCACATCAAGCAGCACTATTATTTCAGCCATATCAACGTAAACCCGACCCAGCTGGTGCCGCTCGGCCCGGAGATCGACTACAGCGAACCGCACGACCGCGAGCGGTTGCAAAAAGCGGCGTAATCAAGCCGCCAAGATAACGGAAGTTAAAACGACGAATCCGGTCCTTCGAGAAATTCGACCTCTTCGGCCGTACTCTCCCGCCCAAGGATTTCGTTGCGGTGGGGAAAGCGGCCAAACCGGGCGATGATGTCGCGATGCGCAATCGACGCATCATAATTATCTTGGTTGAATTCATCGCCCCCCTCGACGGTTTTCTGCACCAACTCGACGCAGCGCTCCTGATCGACCAACGTTTCGCTGTGCATAAATGGCATGTACATGAACGCTCGCTCGGTTTCGTTGAGTTCCGCGTCATAACCTTTTTCGATCGCCAGCTTGGCAACCGCGAGCGCATGCACGTCCGCCGACCAGGCCAGCGGCGATCCCCGATAGAGGTTACGGGAGAACTGGTCGATCAAAATGATCAGCGCCAGGCACGATCTCGGCGCTTCGACCCAACGTTCGAGTCTGCCGTCGCGCGCCCGATGCGCCACCACTGCGAAGCGTCGGTCGATTTTTTCGTCGAACGCTTCCTCTTTGCCAAACCACTGGTCGCGGCCGTTCTCTTCGAACCAGAAATCGAGGACGTCGTCGGGAGTGATTGCCATCGTGCTTTTCCCGTGGTTTACCGCAATTTTATTCCATCCAACTATACCAATCGACTTCCGCCGCCGATCGATTATTTATAGGCTGGTATAAGCCGGTGGCGGCGCTGGCCGCCCCTAATTTAATGCCCGTGGGTTTAATGCCAAGCAATGCTGAATAGAGATTCAATTCGTGACGGTGTCATTTTCAAGCTGCTCCAACAGCACCAACATTTAAGCAAGGTATCACCGAAGACCCCCGAAGAGCTCAACGCATCCCTGAGCGCCACGTTGGCCGAAGCGCCTGCGGGTACGCTGGACGACGGTGTGTGGGTGTTCGGCTACGGATCGCTGGTGTGGAACCCGGCATTCGAGTACGCCGAACGGCGGCGCGCAATGATTTACGGCTTCCATCGGGCCTACTGCATCTGGACGCCGTTGGGACGCGGCACACCGGAGAACCCCGGCTTGATGTTGGCGCTCGACCGTGGCGGTTCATGCTGTGGCGCGGGGTTTCGGATCGCACCGGATAAACTCGAAGAAGAGCTATCAATCCTGTGGGCGCGCGAAATGCCGCTCGATAGCTACATCCCGACTTGGGTCACCGTACATACTGAAGCCGGTCGCGCCAGCGGCCTCACCTTCACCATCAACCGCAATCACGAGCGCTACGCCGGCCGCCTTCCGCCCGACGTTATCGCCGCCCACCTGGCGACCGCGGAAGGCTATCTCGGCACGTCAGCCGAATATCTGGAAAATACAATCGCGCACCTGGAAGAACTCGGCATCCGCGACGCCACGCTCGACGAAGTACACCGGCAAGTGACCCGGTTGCAAAACAAACAGTAGCCGATATCCTAAGCGCCCGTGGTGGCGCTTTCGCCCGTCTGGGCGGCAAAAATAGAGGTGTAGCCACCGGACCAATCCGGCGGAATCGGGCACGGCCGCGGATCGTGATGGGCGACACGGGCGGGCGCACCGCGAACAACCGTGTTGGCGTGGCTTGAGGGATCCGGGTGCGCGGTATAGGCGAACGCATCGGCCGACGCATAGACGTGTAGAAGTAGCGGACGCATCGACTGGCTTCGCGTCGGCAGCGAAGCATGGACGGTGCGGCAATTGTGCACCGTAATCGTGCCGGCCGGACCGGTCAGATACTCGGCTCTCTCGGAATCGAAGCGAGCCGCTTCGGCCGGTGAAATCGAACCGCTCCAATTACCGTTGGCGTC
>JAPUHN010000153.1 GCA_027297685.1 Alphaproteobacteria bacterium
AGGCACCAATTGAATAGGCTGGAAATCGTGGCCTTGGTCCGGTTTGCGGTTGCTGGCGCCTCTGCGGCGATGTCTTCCAGCAGGTCGATAATATCGCGCCGGGTAATGTCCCTGATGCTCCGGCCCCGCCATTCGGGGACGATGCGCTGGCGTAAAGCACGGTTCGTTTCCTTGGCAGAGCGGGGCCTGGTTTTTTTCTCGACGAAACGTTTAATGAAATCCTCCACCACATCTTCAACGGCGTCGGATGGCGCTTCCTTTGCCCGCCGCTTCTCGGCGCTCGGATCGTCGCCCTTGGCGGCCATGTTTAGCACATCACGGGCCTGCTCTCTGGCGTCGCCAAGTTTAAGAACGGGGTATTTGCCCAGGGTGTATTTGCCCGGCTTCCCGTTGCAACGATACCGCACTGCCCAGGACTTCACGCCGGACGATTGCACGACCAGGTAAAGGCCAGGCAAAAGCGCGTCGGGGATTTCCTTGCGCTTGTCAGATGTCGGCTTGAGGTTTTTAACGCCAGTTTCGGTGAGCTTCACAGCAGCCATGTGATGGTCCTCGGGGTAGCGCGGGGGTAACGAAAACGCGCGTTAGGCACTGATGCCAAGTGTTGGGGTATGTTACCCCAGGAGCGTATTATACGAGGTTTTTTGCGGTAAAACAGGGCTAAAGTGTGATGCACTGTTAGGCGTCGTTATCCGCCTAGAGCACACCTAATGTGAGGTGTTCGTTACGGACCACGCGCCGGATTTTCAGGCGCAGGCGAATAGCGGCTTTTGGGCGCACGGCCGAATATTCCACTTGGTCGGCGAGACCCATAGCTCTAACACGCCCACCGCGGACGCATATAGACGCAGATTAATTGGGAAAAATTTTTCGGTTAAGCAACGTTACGCTCGGCGGCGTTGTCCGTGACAACGTCGGATTCCAATTTAACGCAATTGCGTCCGGCATGCTTTGCCGCATACAGCGCGGCATCCGCCCGGGCAATGAGGTCGTCTTCGGAATCGGCGGGCCGATATTGCGAAACGCCGATCGACAGCGTCACCGACCCCAAGGTTTTGCGCGACGCTTTGCGTACAATTTTTTGACCGGCAACGACTACGCGAATCTGCTCGGCGACGGTTTCCGCATCTTGCAAACTGGCTTCCGGCAATACAACGGCGAATTCCTCGCCGCCATAACGCGCTGCGGTGTCGCCCTCCTTTATTTCTGCGGACATACATCCGGCGACCAGCCGTATCACTTCGTCACCGAGTTGATGGCCGTAGGTGTCGTTGAACGTTTTAAAATGGTCGATGTCGAGCATGAGAAGACACAGCGGCATGTTGTGCGCTTCCGCCTTGGCCATGCCATCGGCCAGCCGTTCGCTAAAGGCCCGGCGATTGGCCAGGTTGGTCAGGGGGTCAGTCAGCGCCTCGTTGCGAATATCGGCCATGCGGATCTTTAGCTCGGCGATTTCATTGTTCGACTGTTGCAGACTTTCGTTGGCGCTGCGGTTCTGATCCGCCATGCGGCGGGTTTGTTCGACCAAATTTGCAACGACACTTTGCATTTGCTCTGCCGTGCCAGCCGACTGCAAGGCGCCGTCTACATGTTCCAAGGTCTCGCCATACCGTTCGGTCTCAACCCCGGCCCGCTTCAATATTTCGGTGGTTTCCGCAATCGCGCGTTCCAAGTCTGAACCGACGGCATCGATCGCAGCTTCACGCGTACCGTCGGTGCCGACACCGACCGCCCGTAGGACCGCGGCATATAAATCGGCACACTGGGTTTCGTCGAACGGCTCTTTCTTCGCCAGCATACTGTCGACATGGCGAACGAAAGATGGATCGAGACCGCTTAGATAAACGTACCAAACTGTGAAGTTTTGCGGATTGGCCGTAATGCCGAGCGAAGCCATGCGCAGGACCGCGGCCTTGGCATATTCAGCGGCACTTTTCTTGCCTTCGGAGTATTCCACAACAGACTCTTTTACGGTGGTTTACGCCGTCGAGCATACGCAGCATCGGTTAATGAGCTGTTAGTGGTGGGCATCGAATCGGCGCCAAAACCCAACAATTGGATGGGATTTGCTAAATTAGGGAACATAATGGCGGCGATCTGGCCCGGGATGCCCGACTAGAGCACGCCCAGTACGCCGATGCTGAACGGCAACAGACGGACGGAGAACGGTATGACGTCACCTGGCCACGCTGAAATCGCCGGCGCCGGCTTTGGCGGGCTCGTTGCAGCAATAGGCCTGGCAGACCGAGGGTGGACGGTACGTGTGCATGAACGGCGTCAAGTATTGACCGCCGAGGGTTATGGCATCGCAATTCAGGACAACATGACCCGCATATTCGCCGCCTTAGGCATTCTCGACGAGATTCTTGCCGGCGGCATCGAGATTGACCGGCGAGACTCGCTAAACGGTAGTGGCGACGTGGTGTTACGTCTCAAAACCGGGCTCGGAAGGTACCGGATCAGCCGCCGCCATATTGTCTCGCTACTGGCCCGCCGCGCGCAGGAAGCCGGTGCCGAAATCATCACCGGATCGACAGTCGCCGACGCCACGCCGGACGGCAATATCGAGCTCGACAGTGGTGAAATTCGCCGCGCCGATCTCATCGTCGCCGCCGACGGTATCAACTCCGTCATACGCGATTCGCTGTCCCTGATGGAACGCAGGGTCTGGCAGAAAGAAGGCGGCGTGCGCATGGTCATACCACGAACACCCGAGGACATCGCAACCGACCAGCGCGACGGCACGGCGATGATCGAAGCTTGGGCGAACAAGCGCCGCATTCTTTATTGCCCGAACTCACAGTCGGAAATCTACGTCATCCTCACGTGCATGGAATCCGACAAGGCCGCCCGAAAAACACCCGTCGATATTGAGGCGTGGCGGCAATCTTTTCCGAAGATGGGCCCCTTGATCGAACGGATCGCACGCGACACCGACTGGGACGAATGCAGATGGGTCCGCTTCCAGACGACCCGTCTGAAATGTTGGTCGTCGGGGCGCATCGCCGTGCTTGGCGATGCCGCGCACGCGATGCCGCCCTATCTCGGCCAAGGAGCCGGGCATGCGATGATGAACGCATTGGGCCTCGCGGTCGCCGTGGATGAAGCGCCGGATTTAGCGTGCGCGCTGGCGGAGTGGGAACGCCGCGAGCGCCCCTTGACCGAACACACGCAGCGATGGACACGTATCTACGGCGCCACGATTATCCTGCCGGAATGGCTGAAATCGCTGGCGATTAATGCAGAGAAACATATTCCCTGGCTGGCCGCGCAATATAGCCGGGCGGCCAAACATCTGCCGACCGGCTGCGATCCGGCGCCAACTCAATAATATCTAGCCCTAGGCGGCCGCGCCCTGCTCGGCAAAGTCGTTCGGGTCGTATTCCAGATTGGACGCCAGCCAGCGTTCGACCTCGGCCACCGGCATGCTTTTGCGTCTTGCATAGTTTTCGACCTGATCCCGGCCGATCCGGCCAATACCAAAATAACTACTTTCAGGATGACTGAAGTAGTAGCCCGACACCGACGAGGCCGGCCACATGGCGAAACTTTCGGTCAACGAGACCCCCGTATTGGCTTCCGCGTCGAGCAAGTCGAACAACGTGCCTTTTTCGGTGTGATCGGGGCACGCTGGATACCCCGGCGCGGGGCGAATGCCGCGATAAATCTCGGTGATCAGGTCCTTGTTGCTGAGTTTCTCGTCCGGCGCATAGGCCCAGAGTTCGGTACGGACGCGTTGGTGCATGCGCTCGGCGAAGGCTTCGGCCAAGCGGTCCGCCAATGCCTTGACCAAGATCGCATTGTAATCGTCGTTTGCGTCCTCGAAGCCCTTCGAAATAGCCTCGATTTCCCGCCCAGCAGTCACGACAAAACCGCCGATATAGTCGTCGACACCCAATTCCTTCGGCGCAATGAAATCGGCGAGCGCGATGTTCGGCCGGCCGTTGGTACGCTGCATTTGCTGCCGCAAAGTGTGAATCACCGTTGGTGCTGTGCCTTGCCCCTCATCGGCGTAGACCTCGATATCGTCTCCACCGACCGAATTGGCCGGCCAGAAGCCGACAACCGCGCGCGGCGTGAACCACTTTTCAGCGACGATGCGATCCAGCATCGCGTTCGCGTCGGCGAACAAATCGCGGGCCGATTCGCCAATTATCGGGTCATCGAGCAAATCGGGAAATTTGCCGGCAAGCTCCCAGGTACGGAAAAAGGGTGTCCAGTCGATGCACGATATCAGTTCGGCAAGGTTGTAATCGTCGAATGCCCTTCGGCCCAGGAAGGTTGGTATCGGCGCCGTGTAGTTCGACCAATCGATCGGCACCTTATTTCGCCGCGCGCCAGAGAGATTTTGCCGCTTGGCGCGCCGCCCGCTCTGGGCGTGGCGGATGCGCGCGTCTTCGTAATCGCTACCGACTTGCGCAATGAATTCGTCACGCAACGTGTCTGATAACAGTTTGCTGACGACACCCACCGCCTTCGATGCATCGTTTACATGAATCGTCGGACCTTCGTAACCCGGCGCTATCTTCACCGCCGTATGCAGCCGGCTGGTGGTCGCACCGCCGATCAGGAGCGGCAGCGAAAATCCTTCGCGCGCCATCTCGCGGGCTAGATTGGCCATTTCGTCGAGGCTCGGCGTGATCAAGCCCGACACGCCAATAATGTCGACCTTTTCGGAGCGCGCGGTTTCCAAAATTTTCGCCGCCGGCACCATAACGCCGAGGTCGATGACGTCGTAGTTGTTGCAACTCAGAACCACCCCGACGATGTTTTTACCGATGTCGTGAACGTCGCCCTTGACTGTCGCCATCAAGATTTTGCCGCTGCTATGGTCGACGCCGGGCGAACCCGCCTTCTCTTCTTCCAAGAAGGGGTTGAGATAGGCGACCGCTTGTTTCATCACGCGCGCGCTTTTGACCACCTGTGGCAGAAACATCTTTCCCGCACCGAACAAGTCCCCGACCACGTTCATGCCATCCATCAATGGCCCTTCGATAACGTGGAGCGGCCGCTCGACAGTGAGCCTCGCCGCCTCGGTATCTTCAACGATGTAATCGGCGATACCGTTGACCAGAGCGTATTTGATCCTTTCCGCAACATCCGTCTCGCGCCAGGAAAGATCGCGCTCTACCTTAACGCTTCCGGATCCCCGGAACTGCTCCGCGATCTCCAATAGTCGCTCGGTCGCGTTCTCGTTCCGATTGAATAGAACATCCTCAATGCCGTCCCGCAGATCGGATTGTATTTCTTCGTAGACGATGAGCTGGCCGGCATTGACGATACCCATATCCATGCCGGCGCGAATGGCGTGATAAAGAAAGACCGAGTGCATCGCTTCACGCACGGTGTTATTGCCGCGAAACGAAAAAGAGAAATTGGAAACACCGCCCGACACATGGACATGGGGCAGCTCTCGCTTGATCCGCCGTGTCGCCTCGATGAAAGCGATGCCATAGTCGTTGTGTTCAGCAATACCGGTCGCCACCGCGAAGACATTGGGATCGAAAATAATGTCTTCGGGCGGAAACGCCGCACGCTCGGTGAGCAATCGATAGGATCGCGCACAGATATCGAACTTACGATCGGCGGTATCGGCTTGGCCCTCTTCGTCGAAGGCCATGACGACAACCGCCGCGCCATAGCGTCTGATCAATTTGGCCTGTTCGAAGAACGGCGCCTCACCCTCCTTAAGACTGATCGAATTGACGATGGATTTACCCTGAACGCATTTAAGACCGGCCTCGATGACCGACCATTTCGAGGAATCGATCATGATCGGCACCCGGCTGATATCGGGTTCAGCGGCGATGAGATTGAGGAATCGGGTCATCGCTGCCTCGGAGTCGAGCATGCCCTCGTCCATATTGACGTCGATGATTTGGGCGCCGTTTTCGACCTGTTGGCGAGCAACCTCGAGCGCCGACTCGTAGTCGTCGTCGGTGATCAACTGGCGAAAACGTGCCGATCCGGTGATGTTCGTCCGCTCGCCGACATTTATAAAGCGGCTGCCTATCATGCCGGCACCGCAAACGCTTCCAGCCCGGACAGGTGCATTTCCACGTCCACATTGGGCACCGATCGGGGCGCTACGTTTTCGACCCTTGCCTTGATCGCGCGGATATGATCGGGCGTGGTGCCGCAACAGCCGCCGACAATGTTAACCAGGCCGCTGGTCGCCCATTCGGATAAATAGTCCGCGGTGCTTTCGGGCCCTTCATCGTATTGACCGAATTCGTTCGGCAATCCGGCGTTGGGATAGGCGCAGACCAGCGTGTCGGCCACCTGCGAAATCTCGGCGACGTAGGCGCGCATTTCGCGCGCACCCATCGAACAATTAAGACCGATAGAGAACGGTTGGGCGTGGCGAACCGAATACCAGAACGCCTCCGGCGTCTGCCCGGTCAACGTACGTCCCGACAAGTCGGTGATCGTCCCCGACACCATGACCGGTATGCGAAAACCATTCTCTTCGAACAGTTCCTCAACACCGAATAGGCACGCCTTGGCGTTTAGCGTATCGAAAATGGTTTCGATCAGCAGCAGATCGGCCTCGCCATCGATCAGACCGCGAACGGCCTCCTTGTAGACATCCTTGATCTCGTCAAACGATATCGCGCGGAAACCGGGATCGTTAACGTCCGGCGAGATCGAAGTGGTTTTGTTGGTCGGTCCGATAGCGCCAGCGACCCAGCATTGTCTGCCGGTTTGAGCTGACATGGTCGCCGCGGCGGCATTGCGGGCGAGCTGCGCTCCGATGCGGTTTATTTCGTAGACGTGATCTTGGGTTCCATAATCAGCCTGCGATATCGACGATGCGTTGAACGTGTTGGTCGCGACGATGTCAGCGCCGGCATCGAAGTAGTTCTCGTGGATTTCCTGGACAATTTCCGGTGCCGTGAGGTTCAGAATATCGTGGTTACCCTTCAGATCGTGGCTGTGACCGGCAAAACGGTCTCCGCGAAATTCCGATTCGCTGAGGTTTAGCGCCTGAACTTCTGTTCCCATCGCACCATCCAACACCAAGATACGCTGGCTGACGTCGGCGTTGAGCGCGGCAATGCGCTCTTCGCGGGTCATCGTGCCGCCTCCAGATCAACCGCCAGCGGCACTTTGTCTTCTGAAACACCCAATTGCCGGCAAATGGCGACGGTCAGCTGGGCACGGTTCAATGTATAGAAATGAAACTCGTCCACACCCTGTTTCATGAGTTCGAGACATTGGTCGCCGGCGACTTTTTCGGCCACGCGCCGCCGCCCGTCGGGGTCGTCGTCCAAACCCTCGAAAGCGTCTGCCAGCCAGGCTGGAATTGAAGTGCCGCAACGCTCGGCAAAGCCGCGAATGCCATTGAAGTTCGTCACCGGCATGATGCCGGGCACCAAGGGCGCATCGATGCCGGCCGCAGCGACGGCATCGCGGAAGCGCAGAAACACCGAATTATCAAAAAAGAACTGGGTGATCGCGCGGGTGGCGCCAGCATCGATTTTGCGCTTCAGATAGTCGAGGTCGAATGCCCGGCTCGGCGCATCGGGATGAACTTCCGGATAGGCAGCGACGGAAATCTCAAAGTCGGCCACCTTGCGCAACCCGGAGACCAAATCGCTGGCATACTTATAACCGCCGGCGGCCGGAGAATAGCTGGTAGTGTTTTCCGGTGGATCACCGCGTAGAGCCACGAGGTGGCGAATCCCGGCTTCCCAATACTGGCGGGCGACATCGTCGACTTCGCTCCGTGTCGCATCCACGCAAGTCAAATGCGCCGCCGGCGTGAGGGCAGTTTCTCGGGCAATGCGGGTAACCGTCGCATGGGTGCGTTCGCGGGTCGATCCGCCGGCGCCGTAGGTAACCGACACGAAGGCCGGTTGCAGCGGCGCCAGCCGGCAAACCGTATCCCAAAGTGCAACCTCAGCGTCTTCGGATTTCGGTGGAAAGAACTCGAAACTCACTGATATTCCGGAGGTCGCAGAAACGCCGCCTGTGTCCGAAGCTTGACCGAGAGAGTGTGCCATCGTCCGCTCTTCCACCTAAGCCGCATTCTGCGCATCAGACGGAGGCCGCGAGTGGCCGATCGCGGCAGGCCGTCGGGTTTTCCAAATCGAGACTGTCAGCGGATCGCCGTCGAGATCGCGCACTTCGATAACGTCGAGGCCATTGTCGAGACACCAAGCCTCGACCTCGTCGCGGGCGAAACCAAGTCGTCGGTGGGCGTGTTCCGCCCGCAGCTCTTCCATCGAATGAGGCGCAAAATCGACGATCAAAAAATGTCCCCCAGGGGCCAACGCACGCGCCGCTTCGGCGATCACATCGGCCGGCCGATCCGAGAAATGGAGAACCATGTGGAGCACAATCAGGTCGAACGATCCTTCCGCGACCGGAAGCTGGTACATGTCGGCCTGCCGCAAAGTGCAGTGGGCGAAACGGGGGTCTGCCAGGTTAGCGCGCGCAACGGTCAGCATTTCGCGGGACAAATCGAGACCCAAGCCATGATCCACGTGGCGTTCGAGCAGCTGAAGTACACGACCGGTGCCGGTGCCAATATCGAGGAGGTGTTTCACGCGCTCTTGCGGCAATAACGCGACAAGCGCCTGCTCGACTACGGCCTCATCGACATGAAGGGCGCGAATATGATCCCAACTCGCTGCGTTTTCGCCGAAATAGCTTTTCGCCCGCGCGGCGCGCTCGTCCTTGATCACCGTGAGGCGCTGTAAATCGCGTCGGATTGTGGCGTCGTCCTCGGGAATCTGGCCGACCAGAGTGCGCACCAACTCGGAGTTAGGCCCCATGGGTGGAATGAGAAAGAACGCCCAAGTGCCTTCCTGAAATCGCTCCAACAGGCCGGCTTCGCATAAAAGCTTCAAATGGCGTGATACGCGCGGCTGGCTTTGGCCGAGGATGCGGGTGAGTTCGCTCGCCGTGAGCTCGCCGCGCAGGCACAAGGTGAGGATACGCAAACGCGTTGGCTCCGCCGCTGCGCGTAATCCTGTAAGCAGTTGTTCCATAGTAATCTATCGCTGCGGCCCACCATTAGGGTCGGGCTATTTTCCTACTTAAACATATAACAATATATTTATATTACTTGGCGCAACGGAAAATTACACCCCTATCCAACCTTTCAAAACAGTGGTGCATTTTTGCAACACCCGTTCTGTCATGACAAATTATCCCGCTAGGTTGCTGGTCATAGGAAATGACCTGTGGTAGCAGGATTGGTAGTGTTTGTTGTTGCAACTTTGCGATTTGCGGCGCGAGTTAACCCTCCGTCAATTTGAAATCGGCAAAGTGCGGCATCGACGCAACAGGACCGTACGTACGTATGGCACTGATGTGCAAAGAGTGGTTGGTTTGATCAGGGGTTGTGGATGCCGTTATTCAAGCGCGGATGTGGCCATTTTTTCGGCATTGTATTGCTGGCCGGGGTGTTGACGGCGTGCGCAACCACGCCCAATAGCGATCCCGGATCGCCGGCAGACGAGGTGTCGGCGAACGATCCTCTGGAGCTACCGAACCGGTTTATCTTTGCGTTCAATGTCGGCCTGGATCAGCTTGTCCTACAACCGGCCGCCGTCACCTATCGCGACTTGATGCCCGACGAACTCAAAGTTCCAATCCGCAATCTCATCACCAATTTGTTCATGCCTTTGAGCTTCCTGCACGCGATGTTGCAAGGCGACTTCGACCGGGCCGAACAAGCCGCATCGCGCTTTTTCGCCAGCGCACCGGCACTATTTCTGAGTAACCCCGATCCCGGTCGCACACCGGTCTACGAAGACGCCGGTCAAACGTTTGCCGTATGGGGCGCGAGCGCCGGCCCCTACATCATGCTACCGGTGTTGGGACCGTCAAATCTCCGCGACACCGCGGGCACCATCATCGATTTCTTCATCGATCCCCTTGGTATCGTTGCCGGCTCGGAAGCGACGATCGGGCGCGGCATCAGCTCTGCCGTCCTGCAACGTTCGCGCAATATTGAGCAAGTGCGAGATCTGCAAAGAAACTCCGTCGATTATTATGCTGCGGTACGCAGTCTGTACGGCCAACGTCGCGAAGCTGAGATTAAAAACGGCGACTTAGAGCCGACGAGAGCGGCCCCGACGATCGGACTGGAGCTCGACGCCGCACCGGCGCCGAAGCAGAGTTCCGACGCGACGAAACAGTAGACGTCATGGCCGGGCGCCGGTGGACAACCGCAATCGCAGGCCCGCTTTTCGCGCTAATTATTGCCGTGTCACCGGCGCGCGCCGACCAGCACCTGGTGCCATCTTCTGATTTCGTTAGGTCCCTCGCCGACCGGGCGATATCTACACTCACGGCGGAAGGGCAAAGCTCGGAAATGCGGCGCGAGCAGTTTCGTGGCCTGTTTCGAGAAGGCTTTGCCGTCAACGGCATCGCGCGGTTTGTTTTAGGCCGATATTGGCGCCGCGCTTCGGAAGCCGACCGCACCGAATATATGGCGCTGTTCGAAGACGTCATCGTGAACACCTGGGCCGACCGGTTTTCCGAGTATTCGGGCGAAAAGTTCGAAGTTCAAAAAGCGTTTGACGCGCCGAGCGCTCACCAGGCTGAACGCGTGGCGATTGTCCGCAGTATGTTTTTCATCGACCCGCAAACGCCAGTTCGCATCGACTGGAGGGTGGCGAGTCGCGGCGACATTTACAAAATAACCGACGTTAGTGTCGAAGGCATCAGCATGGCCAACACCCAGCGTGATGAATTTTCATCAGTGATTCGAAGCAACCGAGGTGATATCAGCGCGCTGCTAGAAATATTGCGCAAAAAACGCGACGGCTGACGGCGACACGCCACTCTACGATCGTTCTCACTCTGCGTTACGGCCGCAGGGGCTTGTATTTAATCCGGCTCGGCTGATCCGCGTCAGCACCCCGGCGACGGCGGTAGTCAGCCGCGTAAGCTTCGTAGTTACCTTCGAACCAGACCGTCTCGCTATCGCCCTCGAAAGCCAGAATATGCGTTGCAATACGGTCGAGAAACCACCGATCGTGGCTGACGACGATGGCGCAGCCGGCAAAATCGAGCAGGGCCTCTTCCAAGGCGCGCAGCGTATCGACATCTAGATCATTGGTCGGCTCGTCGAGTAGCAACACGTTTGCTCCCGATTTGAGCATTTTCGCCAAATGGACCCGGTTGCGCTCACCGCCGGACAATTGCCCAACCTTCTTTTGCTGATCGGACCCGCGAAAATTGAACCCAGCCACATAGGCTCGGCTCTGCACCGTTCGCGTGCCCAACTCGATCACGTCCAGGCCGCCGGAAATCTCTTCCCAGACATTCTTATCGTCAGCCAGTGAGTCCCGGCTTTGGTCGACATAACCGAGCACCACCGTTTTGCCGAGCGTGAGGGTACCGCCATCGGGCGCTTCCTGCCCGGTCACCATATGGCAGAACGTCGTCTTACCGGCGCCGTTGGGACCGATCACGCCGACGATGGCACCAGGCGGAATTTTAAGGCTCAAATCGTCGATCAACATCCGGTCGTCGAACCCTTTGCGCAGATGCTCGGTCTCGATGACCAAATCGCCAAGCCGGGTGCCCGCCGGAATGGTAATCTGCTGCTTGTCGGGCGCCCGGTCAGCGCTGTCGGCGACCAGCTGATCGAAGGCGTCGACGCGCGCCTTGCTTTTAGCTTGGCGTGCGCGTGGGCTCTGGCGAATCCATTCGAGCTCACGGCGAATGGTACGTTGGCGTGCGCTTTCCTCTTTTTCCTCTTGAGCGAGCCGCTTGTCCTTCGCCTCGAGCCAAGCCGAATAGTTACCTTCGAACGGTATGCCCTTGCCGCGGTCGAGTTCGAGGATCCAGCCGGCCACGTTGTCGAGGAAATAACGATCGTGGGTAACCGCGACGACCGTGCCTGGATATTCAGCTAGGAAGCGCTCGAGCCAGGCGACCGATTCGGCATCGAGATGGTTGGTCGGCTCGTCGAGCAACAGCATATCGGGGTTCGATAACAGCAACCGGCACAAGGCGACCCGGCGGCGTTCGCCACCCGACAGGATCGACACGTCGGCATCGCCCGGCGGGCAGCGCAACGCATCCATCGCAATCTCGATGCGGCGATCGAGTTCCCAGGCGTCGGCGGCTTCGATCTGATCCTGCAGCTCGGCCTGTTCGGCGATCAGCGCATCCATCTCGTCAGGCGTCAGATCCTCACCGAACCGGGCGTTCACCTCATTGAAACGGTCGAGCAAAGCTTGGGTTTCGCCAACCCCTTCCATGACGTTGCCCAAAACGTCCTTAGTGGCGTCAAGCTGCGGTTCTTGCGGCAAAAATCCAACCCTGATGCCATCGGCCGCCCAGGCCTCGCCTTGAAATTCGGTTTCCTCGCCGGCCATGATGCGCAGCAACGTCGATTTGCCCGAGCCGTTCAGTCCAAGCACACCAATCTTGGCGCCGGGATAGAAACTCAGCCAGATATCCTCGACCACCGGTCGGCCGCCCGTGTAGGCCTTGGTCAGACCCTTCATTACGTAGACATACTGAGGCGTGGCCATGCGCAGGCTCCGTCGTGCTGCTATTCTTATTGGCGACAGCACATAGGGCTCGCGCGGGCCAAATGCAATGCTCGCTATGAAACCAGCTGTGCTGCTACGGCCGCCCGCCGAATCTCCACCGGTGAATTTCAATGCGCTCGTAGAGGCCTTCGCAGGTGAAGGGCTCACTCGCCAGAAACGCGTCGACGGCGGCACGGTCGGGCAGCTCGATGACAAACTCGCTGCCGACCCATTCATCGCCATTGTCCGACCATAGGGGGCCACGGACGATGAACTTATCCTGGTAGCCGTGCTCGATGAAATAGCGCCGGTGATCTTCCAGTAAACCGTCGCGGGCCTCGCTCATGCCGGGTTTGCCGTGGCCGATCACCAGAAACCGCTGATTGGTTTCCGGATCGCCATCGAACTCCCACATGGTGCGTTCCATCGCGTTGCGGCAGCGCCGCACCAAGATATCGGCAAAGGCGCCAGCCTTGGCGAACGGCTCGTCAAAGGCGAACACCCGCGCCGCCTCGGCGTCGGGCAAATCGACCATGTGCATGCTGCCGGTAATCGCCGCGCCGTCGTCGCTCAGAGTCGGACCGCGGGCGATCATGGTATCGCTGTAGCGATCCATGAACGCCCAATGCGCTTCGACCAATTCCTCACGAAGCGCCGCGCTATCGGGCTTGTCGCGGCAATAAATGAAGTACTCCATTGCCTATCCAGGGCACCTATTCAGCGCTGACCTTGCCGCTGGCGCGTGCCGATTTTTGGCTCTCCACCCCCGTCTTACCGGCGTCGGTCTCGGCCTCCCACTCGCTTTCGTGGGCGAGGTGTTTGCTCTCGTCCCACTCGTGCTGGGTGCCCTCGCCCATGAACACGCAGAACACCTCGCACCCATCGGGGTACTCGTAGGGGCCGTGCGGTATATCGCCGCCGAACACATAATCGCCCGGGCGCAAGTCTTTGCCTGCGACGCACATGCGCCCGTCGAGCACAACAATCGAGTGCCAGCTTTTGTGGCTGTGTTCGGGTTCGACATAGCCGGGCGGAAACTTGACCTTCATGTCGATCCTTTTCATCACCGGATCGAAATTGAAAATCTTGACCTTCACCCCGGGCGGCAGGGCGAGCAATTCGTTGGCGGCGTCGCCTTCCTGCCATTCGACTTCATCATTGTATAAGGCAACGAACTCGTGACTCCCCTGGTCAGAGGCTGCAACTTTATCAGCCATTATTCGGTCTCCCTTTCTGGCGATTTATTCAAGGTCGAGCATAGCGCTGTGCCATTCGCTTTGCACATCGGCGTGCATCTCACCGGGTAGCCGGGCCATCTGTTGGCGGGTGAATTCTTCACGCGGCACGAGCCTCGATAGCGCCCATACAGCGGCGCCGCGCACCACCGGTATGGCGTCGTCGAGCAGCGATTCGACAACCGGCACGGCCGAGCCATCGCCTGAATTTCCCAGCGCAATCAACACGTTACGGACAAACCTATCGCGCCCCGATCGCTTAACCGCGGTCTTGGAAAATAGCCGGCGAAAATCGCTCTCGTCGAGCCGCGCCAGTTCGGCCAGACGCGGCGCGGTCAATTCACCGCGCGGTTCGAGCTCAGGATCGGCGCCGGCGCGGGCGAATTTATTCCACGGGCAGACCGCCAAGCAGTCATCGCAGCCATAGATACGGTTTCCCATCAGCGGCCGCAACTCGCGGTCGATGGGGCCGGCGTGTTCGATCGTCAGGTAGGAAATACAGCGCCGGGAATCGAGCTGATAGGGCGCGGGGAAGGCGTTGGTCGGGCAAACGTCCAAACAGCGACGGCAG
>JAPUHN010000154.1 GCA_027297685.1 Alphaproteobacteria bacterium
CATCGAACCATACGCTCGAAGGGATGTCTCTCGAACAAGACGGCGCTCGCCATGATCTTCAAGCTCGCCCAGGCGGCCGAGAAGAGCTGGCGCCGCCTCGACGGCCACAACCAGTTGCCGAAGCTGATCCTCGGTGTAAAGTTCATCGACGGTATCGAAGCCGTCAGGCAACAGCCTCAAGCCGCCGCCTGACCCCAACCGTCACCAAGATTCGACGCGGCGGTAAAAAGTCGATTCCACGTGGGAGTCAGGCGCTTTATAATTTTGTATGTTTACTTTTCGCGACCGACGGACCGGGGATTTGTTTGATCGCTGGTCCGATCTCGGGGACAAACGTCGGCGTCTGTTGGAGCGATCCTGGGCCGGGGTTTTTCGGGACCACCTTCTTGTCGAACTTCCTGTTGACGAGCTTTGCCGCCACTTTGATGACCGGCTCGGCCGGCCGTCGAAGGACCTGCATGTTGTCATCGGGGTCTTGCTATTGCAGCAATTGCACGATCTGAGTGACGCGGCAGCCGTAGAGGCCTTGGCCTTCAATATGGCATGGCACTATGCCTTGGACGTACGAAGCGAAGCGGACAGCTATTTCTGTGAGAAGACCTTGCGGAATTATCGTCGCCTGTTCATCGCACATGGTCTCGACGCGTTGCTGTTCCAGCGTTTGACGGATCGGCTGGTGCGGGCTTTCGCTGTTGACACGAGCCGTCAACGCATGGATTCGACGGCGCTTCGTTCGGCGATGCGCGCGCTGACACGGCTTGGCATCGTTGTCGAGACGATCTCCAAGTTTGTCCGCGAGCTTGAACGGCGTCATCCCAATCTGCACAACCAAGTCGGTGACGACGTGCTCCGCCGCTATGTCGCCCGTGAAGGCCATGGCGCATTTGCGAATACGGCGCCGAGTGTTTCCAGGCGGCGCCTTGGCGAAGCGGGTCAGGATCTCCTCGCCCTGGCGAAACAGTTCCGTGATACGCCTGCGGCGGCGCTTTCCAGTTTTGCAATCCTGGAACGGGTTCTACGCGATCAGTTCGAGATCGTTGATGATGATTGTGGCAATCATGGCGCACCGGTTGTCGCAGTTCGAAATCCAAAGGATGTGCCGTGCGATACCGTCGGCAATCCAGCCGACCCGGATGCGAGCTACAACGCACATAAGGGTCAAGGTTACATGGCGCAGATCGTCGAAACCTATTGCGAAGATGACGACGACGCTGAGAGTGATGAGGAGGTTGCCGCAATACCGGACCTCATCACACATGTGGCCGTTCACAAGATGACAGTGCATGACGGCCATCGCTTAGAGGACGCACTGGATGATTTGAGCGAGCGGGCGCTGACGCCGGGAATGCTGCTGGCCGATTCACATTATGGTTCCAGTGACAACATGGCTTTAACGCGCGATCGGGACATTGACCTCGTGGCGCCGGCGAGACCAGCCAAAGGCGCGTCCACGGGGCGGTTGACATTGGAGGATTTCGTCCTCGACGCACAAGGCATGGTCTTACGCTGTCCCAACACCGTCGAACCGGTTTCTGTCTCTGCCGCCAAAGCCAAGCTGCAGGCCCGTTTCGATCTCTCCATCTGTCGGAAATGTCCGGATATGCGGCGATGTCCCGTGCAAGCAGCCAAGTGTGATGGCCGATTTGCCCGCTTTCAATATACGCCGACCAGGGCCGCCAACCAAAAGCGCCGGCTCTATGAACAAAGCGATGCCTTCCTCGAAATCTACAGATGGCGAGCCGGCATCGAAGCGACCATGTCGCGACTAAAATACCAGATGAACCTGGCTCATATACGCATTCGCGGCATGCCCGCCATGCGCTACGTCGTCAACCTGCGTGCCCTCGGTCTCAATATCCGCCGATGTGCCGCAATTAGTCAGCAAATATGAGGTCAATGGCAGCAATATCAGACATCTTTCGCCGCCGACGCGGAGGATAGAAAACCATCCCATCACGCGACCGGCAAAACGCCGCCGCAGTGTGCCATCGGCCGCCAACTTTTTACCGCCGCGTCGAATCTTGGTGATGGAGATTGAAGGCGGCGTATCCTGGCGTTGATGAAGACGCCGATTTTCCGAAGAAAGGATACGCCATGAAAGACGGTACAGTTGTTGCCTTGCGCCAGCCAGGATCATTTTCCGATGATCCTCTAACCGACATTCTGCGGGCCGGCGCCCGTCAGTTGCTTGCCCAAGCGATTGAAGCGGAAGTCGAGGGCCATATTGTGGCCCATGCGGATTTGACCGACGTCGAGGGTCGGCGCCGCGTTGTCCGCCACGGCTATTTGCCTGAACGCGAGATACAGACCGGGATCGGCGCGGTTCGGGTCAAGGCGCCACGGGTGCGTGACCGTGATCCAGAGGCGCCGGGCGGGCGCATCGGTTTCACCTCGTCGATCCTGCCGCGCTATCTGCGGCGCTCCAAATCGATGGAGGCGCTGTTGCCCTGGCTTTATCTGAAGGGGATTTCCAGCGGCGATTTCGGCGAATCCCTTGCGGCGTTGCTGGGGCCGGACGCGCCGGGCCTGACGGCCAGCACGATTACCCGGCTGAAAGCGCTCTGGTGGGACGAATATGAAGCCTGGCAAAAGCGCGACCTGTCGGCTCGGCGCTACGTCTACTTCTGGGCCGATGGGGTGTATTTCTCGCCGCGTATGGAGCATGACAAACAGTGCGTTCTGGTGATCATCGGGGCCGACGAGAGGGGTCACAAGGATATCGTCGGCATGGTAGACGGCTATCGCGAGAGCGCGCAAAACTGGAAGGAACTGCTGCTCGATCTCAAGCGCCGAGGCTTGCAGGCCGGTCCTGAACTGGCCGTTGGCGACGGCGCCCTGGGCTTTTGGAAGGCGCTACGCGAGGTTTACGGCGAGACCCGTGTGCAGCGCTGCTGGGTCCACAAGACCGCCAACGTGCTCAACCAGATGCCCAAGAGCCTGCAGGGACGAGCCAAGGGTCACCTTCACGATATCTGGATGGCCGAGACCAAAGGCGAAGCCGATAAAGCTTTTGATTTCTTCGTCGAAGCCTACGGCGTAAAATACGACAAGGCCGTCGAACGCCTGGTCAAGGACCGTGAGCACCTGCTGAGTTTCTACGATTATCCGGCTGAGCATTGGAAGCACATTCGCACCACCAATCCCATCGAAAGCACGTTCGCCACGGTGCGCCTGCGAACCGTGAAGACAAAAAACTGTCTGTCGCGAAAAACGGCACTGGCCATGGCCTTCAAACTAATCTTGAGCGCCAGGGGAAAATGGCGGAAGCTGGATGGATCACGCCACCTCGCCGAGCTCATCGAAGGAGTACCGTTCAAGGACGGGATCAAGCCAATCAAACACGCCGCCTGAAGTCACCGTCACCAACTTTCGGGCATAGCTCACCGCGCGCAAGCGGTGGGCGAACGCCGTCAGAAGGCCAGTAGCGGTCTTGATCGGACGGCCCTCACCGAGCAGCCAGTCGATTACCACTTGGGCCTTCGGTTCAATCGTGTTCACAACACATCACTCGTCTCCTACCGTGCCTTCGTGAAACCGCCCTCAAACGCCTAGAGCCAGCAAGCGCT
>JAPUHN010000155.1 GCA_027297685.1 Alphaproteobacteria bacterium
GCTGGATTGGCGCTCGTCGCCCATGAACACGATAACCATGAGTGCTTCATTGCGAACGCCCTGCTCATACGACGCCCCTGCCGGGAATTTGTTCACCCCCCAATCGATTTCGATATAAGTGAACTCAGGTACATTCACAGACTCGTTTGGCATAATACCAAAGGCGCGCCGTTTGGCTTCACCACAAGTCCGCTCGGTACAATGTCTAGGTCGATGCGATCGCGACGCCGTGCGTCCTGTTCGAATTTGAACCCTTTGCCGCGCAGCCAGTCATCAATTGACCCTTCGTTGTAGTCTGTGAACCTTACGGCATAGACCAATTTCTCGCCGTGTGCCGAGACCGGCCCAGTCGCTGCACTGACAAATGCAAGGACGAGGATCAAAATTACGACGCGCAGCGTCGATCTCGTTTTAACGGGGTTTCGATCATTGACGAGACGCTCACAGATCATAATTGTCTGAGTTTGCTCTTGGTTTTCACTGGATTCAAGTAGGGTGCCCTACCGGCTGTTTTGCCCATCAAGCTAACAAGGTCGGTCGCGGCGTGGTTTTAGCGCAGCGCTTCTCTTACCGCTTTACGCCTGCGAGAACGCCGTCAACTTGACGCCGGGTGCACGCAGAGGCCATACGAGAGCGTGTGCGGTTCGCCTTTACCGCACCCCTACGGAAGGTACTCGAGCTCGATGGCGGTTGTGACACGTTTTGCGCCCTCGCCCACCGGCTACCTGCACATCGGTGGCGCGCGCACGGCATTATTCAACTGGCTGTATGCGCACCATCACAGCGGCAGTTTCCGCCTCCGCGTCGAAGACACCGACCGTAAACGCTCGACCGAAGACGCCGTACAAAAGATTTTTGCCGGGCTCGAATGGCTCGAACTGGAGAGTGACGGTGAGCCCGTATTCCAATCCCACAATGCCGCCCACCACGTCGCGGTTGCCGAACAACTGATCGCCGAAGGCAAGGCCTACCGTTGCTATTGCACGCCGGAAGAGTTGACCGAAATGCGTGAAGTTGCGCGCGCGCAAGGCCGCACGCGCCTGTATGACAGGCGCTGGCGCGACCGCGACCCGGCCGATGCGCCTGCGGGTGTGGCGCCCTCGGTGCGGGTGAAGATGCCGATCGACGGTGAAACCGTGATTACCGATCTGGTGCAGGGCGAGGTGCGGGTCGCTAACGATAACCTTGACGATTTCATCATCTTGCGGCCGGATGGCACGCCGACCTACATGCTCGCCGTCGTCGTCGACGATCACGATATGGGGATCACTCATATCATCCGCGGCGACGATCATTTGAACAACGCCTTTCGGCAATACCATGTCTACGGAGCGTGCGCCTGGGATATTCCGGCGTTTGCCCATATCCCGTTGATCCATGGCGGCGATGGCAAAAAATTGTCGAAACGGCATGGCGCGCTGGGAGTGGAGGCGTATCAAGATATGGGCATCCTACCGTCGGCGATGCGTAATTACTTGCTGCGACTTGGTTGGTCTCATGGCGACGACGAAATAATTTCGACCGAACAGGCGATCGAATGGTTCGATCTGTCGTCGGTTGGACGTTCGCCGGCCCGCTTCGATATGGAGAAACTAACCAGCTTGAATGGCCATTACATTCGCGAAACCGACGATGGCGACTTGGTCGACGGGGTTTTGCCGATCGTCGAGGAACTGTTGCGCGGGCCGGTTACTGAAGCTGCCAAAACACGGCTGCGCTCAGGCATTGGAAGCTTAAAGGAACGTGTTAAAAATATCAAAGAACTTGCTGAAAAATCACTATTTTATTGTCAAAGTGTTCCGCTTCCTTTGACCGACAAAGCGGTGAAACTGCTCGACGCCGAGGCGCTCGAAAATCTGGCCGTTCTGGCAATATCTCTGGAAAAGCTTACATCCTGGGAGATTGGAGCGCTGGAAGCGTGCGTTCGCGAGTTTGCCGACGCAAAAGGCATAAAATTGGGACAGATCGCGCAGCCGCTGCGAGCCGTGCTCACCGGTTCCACCGTTTCGCCGGGGATATTCGACGTTATGGCGGCCCTCGGTCGTGGTGAGGCGCAAGCACGAATACAAAGCGCAGGTAAGCAGTAACCTGCGAAACTACTTACTTTGAGGGGCACCATACGATTGCCCTTCCGCTCCGCGGCAACTAGAGTGCGCCGCAACATAGAATTTGATCGCTTCAAGACAGCCCGCCAGCCCAAAATAAGTGTCGGCGCACTGGGGATGTGAGAGAAATGAAAGATACGAACGCCGTCGATACAGTTTCCGTCACGGTCAAAAGCACAGGTGAAACGGTCGAGTTGCCGATCCTCGATGGCACCGAAGGACCGCGGGTCATCGATGTGCGCCAGCTGTACGCCCAGACCGGCATGTTCACATACGATCCCAGTTACACCTCAACGGCGAGCTGCGATTCCTCGATCACCTTTATCGATGGCGAAGAAGGCATCCTGCGTCACGGCGGCTATTCCATCGAAGACCTTGCCGAAAAAAGCACCTTCCTGGAGGTCTGCTACCTGCTGCTCCATGGCGAACTGCCGACGGCGCCGGAGATGGCGGACTTCGAGCACACAATCACCTATCACACGATGATCCACGAGCAGTTGCAGTATCTTTACCGCGGGTTCCGCCGCGACGCCCACCCGATGGCGATCATGATAGGCGTTGTGGGCGCAATGTCCGCCTTTTACCATGACTCGACCGATATCTCGGATCCCCAGCAACGCTTGATCGCCTCCCATCGCCTGATCGCCAAAATGCCGACAATGGCGGCGATGGCCTACAAATACTCGGCCGGCCAGCCCTTCATGTATCCGCGCAACGACATGAAATACGCGGAAAATTTTCTCCACATGACCTTCGGCGTTCCGGCCGAGGACTATGTGGCCAGCCCGGCGATCGCCCGCGCCCTCGACCGGATTTTCATCCTGCACGCCGACCACGAACAAAATGCTTCGACGTCTACGGTACGCCTGGCCGGCTCGTCGGGCGCCAATCCATTTGCCTGCATCTCCGCCGGCATCGCCACGTTATGGGGGCCGGCCCACGGCGGCGCCAATCAGGCGGTGTTGGAGATGCTCGATCAAATCGGCAGCAAGGATCGTATTCCGGAATTTATCGAGCGCGCCAAGGACAAAGACGATCCGTTCCGCCTGATGGGCTTCGGTCACCGGGTCTACAAGAACTACGATCCGCGCGCCGGCGTTCTCAAGCAATCGACCTATGAAGTGCTCGAGGAAGTCGGTATTCAGAATCCGCTCCTCGAACTGGCAATGGAACTCGAGCGGATCGCGCTGGAGGACGAATATTTCGTCGAGCGCAAGTTGTTCCCCAATGTCGATTTCTATTCCGGCATCATCCTCAGCGCCATCGGTTTCCCCACCAGCATGTTCACTGTCCTGTTTGCGGTGGCGCGCACGGTGGGATGGATCGCCCAGTGGAAAGAGATGATCGAAGATCCGGGCCAGCGCATCGGCCGGCCCCGCCAGTTGTATAAGGGCTATGGCGCACGTGATTTCATCCCCATCGATAAACGGACTTAGATCACGCGGACAGCCGTCCTGGCAGCGATCAGAAACCGGTCGAATTACTGGCGGATAATCTGCAGCGATTATTGGATGATTTGGTAGCAGTCACGCGGCTCAATCGTCGAATGCCGAGCCATCTTTTCGGGTGAAATTGGGTCGCCCGTCGATCACCGCGTTCGCCATATCGACATCTGAATAGATGACGTCTTCGCGCTGCGGGCGGTCGCCGACCTCGAGATACCAAACGTCTTCATCGCTGCGATTGACCACTTGGTGACCATTTGGATTCCCGGCAGGGAAGCCGGCGGCCATGCCTTGCCTCATTTCGGTCTCGCCTTCGTCGGTGACCAGCGTGGCGGTACCGGCGACCACATACACAAACTCGTCCTGGTGGGTATGCCAATGACGTGCCGAAGAGCTCGACCCCGGTTCGAGACGGACCAAATTGACGCCAAATTTTTTGAGGCCTGTAGCCGGCGACAAACGGTGGCGGTGGCGGCCACGGACGATCTCGTCGAACGGCGGCGGATAGGCCGACCCGCTATCGGGCGCCACTGCCCTGGGGTCGACGATTAACGCGTCGATATTTTTCTTTGTGGAGGTCATGGCAGCTCCGCTCACGTTCGTTCGATCAGTTCGATCTTGTAGCCATCGGGGTCTTCGATAAACGCTATAACCGTCGAGCCATGCTTCATCGGCCCCGGCGGACGGGGAATATTGACGTCTTCGGCTTCGAGCGCTTCGCACGTCGCGTATATATCCGGCACGCCAACCGCGAGATGGCCAAATCCGGTGCCATGGGAATAGGGCTCTTCCTGGTCCCAGTTGTGGGTTAACTCGAGAACAGTTTCGCTGTCTTCTTCGCCGTAGCCCACGAAAACGTTGGTAAAACGGCCGCCTTCGAAATCCGTATGGCGAATGACATGCATCCCGAGCAGCCGGGTATAAAAATCGATCGAGCGATCGAGATCCTTTACCCGGATCATGGTGTGGAGAAACCGAAACTTCCCGGTGCCCGCAGCGCCGGATTCGGACTGAATTGCCGTAGTCATTGTCTTTCCGATTCAATTCTGTGACGTCGAACATGTTAGCGGAAGTCTGACAGAATTACCTGTCCTCGAATTCATTAATAATACGCAAGACCGCCTGCGCCGCTCGCTCGCTGGGCGTTTGATCCTCCAACGTGAGCTGGCGGACCACCGCGATCTCTGCCTCGATGACGTCTCGCCGCAGGCTTTCATTTTCGATCAATTCGTCTATTGCGGCCACAATCCTTTTCGGTTTGCAGTCGCGTTGCAAGAACTCCGGTAACACTTCCCGCCCCGCCAGAATGTTGACGATGGAGGCGTATTTAACGTTCACAAGCCATCGTCCAAGCCAGCCAGTAATCCGTGCGACCTTGTAGATGACAACACCGGGGACGCAGGCGCAGGCGAGCTCGAGCGTCGCCGTGCCCGAGGCAGCGATCGCCACGTCGGAGGCGGCCATAGCGGCAGATTTCTCATCGGCGCTCTCGACGATCGTTGTTGGAATGCCCGTCGCGATCGTGCGTACGTCCGCGACAACGGTGGAAACGGTTGGGATCACAACATGCATGCCTTGGTGACGCGCTGCCAGCCGGCCGATCACCTCGACGATGACCGGCTTCAATTTTTGCACCTCGATACGCCGGCTTCCCGGCAGCGCGCACAACACCAGAGTGTCGGCGCCAATACCGTGCCGGGCGCGAAACGCGCGTCCTTCCTCCGCCGTGGCGACAGTTTCGAGAACCGGATGGCTGACAAATGTGCATGCCATACCGGCAGCGTCAAAATGGGCTGGTTCAAAGGGAAACAATGCCAGAATGTGGTCGACGTACTTCTTGATCTTGTGGACCCGCTTTGGACGCCATGCCCAAATCTGGGGGGCGACGTAGTGGATGCGCGGTTGCGTGTGCGTTTTCAACCGCCGCAGTACAGCGAACGCAAAACTTGGCGCGTCGATAGAGATGATTGCATCGGGGCGAAGCGTTTCGATGGCCTTGGCGATATCGCGGATGCGCCGTAGCAGCCGCGGCGCCTGGGGCAATACCTCGAGCAGCCCCATAACCGCGAGCTGGCGGTAGTCGAACAGGCTGTCGAGGCCTTGCGCCGCCATTTGCGGTCCGCCGACACCAGAATATTTGACGCCCCGTGGCGCAGTTCGATTTAGGGCTGCCATCAAGCGAGCGCCGAGAACGTCGCCGGAAGGCTCGCCGACGATGATAAATATGTGCAAACGATCGTCAGAGGTCGCCATAGCAGATCTGCAAAAGTCCTGCGTTCTTAAGCGACGTCGTAGTCGGCGTGATAATCGTCAGGTTTGATTCCGACGATGAATAAACCCGCAACGTCTGCATCGGCGACGACGCGGGTCGGCTCGAAAACCAACGTAGCGCCCGCCGCAACGGCTATGCCGGCCAGGCCGGCGTCAACAGCCCCGGCGACCGTCTTGGGCCCGATCGCCGGCAAGTCGGCGCGTTTTTCCTGTCCAGGTTTGGGCAATTTCACCAAAACGCCGCCG
>JAPUHN010000156.1 GCA_027297685.1 Alphaproteobacteria bacterium
CGTAGGCGCAATATTTCGAATCATGAGATCGATTTTAACCAGCTCTACGGTGCGACGAAAGGGCAGACAGATATTCTTCGACTTATGAAAGGAGGGAAACTCAAACACCAGATAATCGACGGCGCAATTTATCCCCCCTATCTATTCGACGTTAAAGAAACAAGCATCGAGAAATACGTATACGCCAACAAAGAATTTCGTGAGCTGCACACCGAGGATAAACTGCGGGTGATTTTCCATGGGGTATCCTTGGACCGACTGAGATACATGTTCGCAGTCGGTTTGGAACATGGAAACTCGTCCATCGGCTATACCACTTTAGTTACGGTCATGCTGCGTGAGCACAACAGAATTTGTGACGAGCTTAGTGCAGCTAACCCGGACTGGGATGACCATCGCCTGTTCGAGACCGCCCGTAACATCATGATCGTGATCCTCATAAAAATCGTGACGCGGGATTACATCGCACACATCGCAGGCATTCCATTTCCGTTTGAAGCCAGTCCGGGCATGGCCGAGGGCCAATCTTGGTACCGCAGCAACTGGATTACCTTGGAGTTTAATCTTCTTTATCGCTGGCACTCTATGGTGCCCGATAAACTCGTGGTCGGCGATCAAACCTACGGCCCAGACGAATATCGCAGCAATCCGCCTCTGATCGTGAAACATGGCATCGGGGCGTTGATCACCGCTTTCTCGCGCCAGAGGACTGGAAGGATCGGGCTATATAACTCGCCCGAAATGTTCTTTGCCCCCCTCCCTATTCCTAATGACGATGGCACGATCGATAATCGAAGCGTGATGCGCAGGTCAGTAGATATGACCCGAAGATTCAAACTACGCTCGTACAACGAATACCGCGAGGCGTTCAGTCTCCCTCGCCTGAAGAACTTTGAAGAACTGACCGGCGGCAATGATAAACTTCGAGAGGACCTGAAGAAACTTTACAACAATAAAATCGACGATGTTGAATGGCTTGTAGGCATATACGCCGAAAAACATGGCGGCGGTTTTGTGCTGGGTGACCTGATGGCTCGAATGGTCGCATACGATGCGTTCACCCATGCGCTCACCAACCCGCTTTTATCGAAATTTACATTCAATTCAAAAACCTTCTCTCCGGTTGGAATGGACATTATCGAAAACACCAAGACACTTTCGGATATCGTCAAACGGAACGTCAAAGGCAGCGGTCGGGTCGTCGCTAGCTTCACAACCCCCATCGAACCGCCGGGATGGTACGGCTTGCCGATCCTAGGTGTGATCTACGATACGGTGGATTTCTTGTTTTTGTCGGGTTGGAAAAAGTTTTTTACGAAACGTCGAGACAAATACGGAAGCTCGGTTTTTAAGATCAATTTGTTCATGAAGACGATTGCTATCCTGGATCATGATGGATTCGAGCCTCTTTTTTCCTGGGACGGTCGGCTGAAAAAGGATTACGGTTTTGGTTGGGCCGTGCCGCCAGCAGCCCTGGTTGGCGACATCGTCCCCAGTGTCTTTCAAGCAAACCCGGAGCATGAAAAATACAAAAAACTCTACATCGAAATTTTGAAAGACCAGGCACCGACATTTGAAGAAACCTTTACCCGCGTTTTTAAGGATTTCAGTGACGAGTGGGTTAAAATTAATCGCTTTGATTGGGCTGACGAAATCGAACGCCTGTGCGCCGCATTCGTCTTCGAGTGGTATTTCGGCGCCAGACCAAACGTTGACCACGTCCGCTTTCTTTATCCCCGCCTGTTCGGCCATAAGCCCCTGGCGCTTCTCAAGTTACTACCTTGGTCAGCCTATAATAAGTCGAAACCCATGTTCGAAGAGCTTCTGGCCTTCGTGAAAAAGAGCGGGCGCTTCAAACACCTTGTCGACATGGCCAGGAAACAGGGATTGGAAAATGAGGGTGATGTCGCCAAGCAACTACTCTTTCTGACAGGTATGAACAACTTCCTTGGCTTGCAGGGAATGTCCAAGGCATTGATCGGCGAATTGTCTCTGCGCCCGGATCTTCGTGAGGAACTCCGGAATGAGATGCGCGAAGCGGGGCAAAGCGCGACTTCTCCTCTCGATCTGGCGGATCTTGACGGTTTGCCCAAACTCGACCGAACAATAAAGGAAGTCTTCCGCCTCCATCCACCGGTCTTTTTCATTTATGGACGGGCCGAAAAGGACTTTTCCTTGTATGCGAAGACGGGAACCTACGCCATCTCGACAGGAGATCACTTGATGGGGGTCATCTCTCTTGCCCACCTGGATTCGGACGCGTTTGAAGACCCCGAGGAATTCCGCCCTGAACGTTTCGAAAAGCCGGAGGCCATCGAGCGTCTTATTTGGCCCCACGGACAGCATGCCGCACCAATATCGACTAGTAACCATATTTGCCCTGGCAAGGATGTTGCCATGGAATTTGGACGGATCTTATGTCATGCCCTTTTGATCGGTTTCGACTGGGAGTTGGCCCAAAAACCAACTTGGAGCGACACAAGGTTTACCCTTAATGCTGCGTCTCCCGAGGGGTCCATGACCGTAACTAGCTTTACGGGTCGGTAGGGCCCAGTCAGAGCGAATCGGCTTGAACCGGGGCGTGGCAATCCGCAACCTCCGGCAATGCGCCATCGATTTCGTTATTTCAACCGCTCGCCAGAGATCGTGTCTTTCATCGTTGATCCAGGCGAAAACCTCATCCAGATGCCGGCGCCATGGCGACCAATTCCGGCGAGCCGCAACGCGCTTCTTCCTGAATTTCGCTTCGAACATCGGCCCGAACCGATCCCACCAGGCCCTGCCGGTTTCATGGCTGATGTCGAGCCCGGCGGCATCCCTCCGTGCGATCCGCTCAAATACAGCGCCCGCCGTCGACCTCGAGCAGCACGCCGGTCAGCATCGAGGCCTCGTCGGATGCCAGATAGAGCGCGGCGGCTGCGACGTCGTCGGGCCGCGACAGGCGCCCGAGCGGGATCGTGGCCAGGAACGGGGCGCGGGCCTCGGGGGTGTCCGGCTTGCCCATGAAGGTCGCCAGCATGGGCGTGTCGCCGGCCACCGGGCAGATCGCGTTGACCCGGATGCGGTCCGGCGCCAGCTCGACCGCCATCGACTTGGTGATCGTGTTCACCGCGCCCTTGGAGCCGTTGTACCAGGCCAGCCCCGGGCGCGGGCGCAGGCCGGCGGTCGAGCTGGTATTGACGATGCAGCCCCCGCCCTGAGCCCGGAACAGCGGCACCACCTCGATCGCGGCCAGGTAGATCGACTTGACGTTGACCGCGAAGGTGCGGTCGAAGTCGGCCTCGCTGACCTCGGTCATCGGTTGGTTGACGTGGCTGGTGCCGGCGTTGTTGACCAGGATGTCGAGGCGGCCGTAGGTCGCGGTCGCGGTCTCGACCATGGCCTTGACCTCGGCGCGCTCGGTCACGTCGGCGTGGACGTAGGCCGCCGTGCCGCCCGCCGCCTCGATGTCCGCCGCGATCCGCTGGCCCGCCTGGTCGTTGAGGTCGGCCAGCACGACGCGCGCGCCTTCGGCCGCGAAGCGGCGCGCGATGCCTTCGCCGAACCCCGAGGCCGCCCCGGTCACGATCGCCACCTTGTCCTCGAGCCGCATGCTGCCCCTCCCCTTTTTTATGAAGGCTTTCCAATCTTGGCCCAAGCCTATCCCATTCGCGCGCAGAGGTGCAAAGCGCCGATCCTGGATCCGGGCCGACCCGAGGCCGGAGCGGTCGGCCATGCCCTCCCGCCGCCGCAATCAGGCCGTCATGTTGCCCATATCGGGACCGATCATGGCTCCATCTGGGGACCATCGCTCCGGTAGTCATCCGGCGAATTTTGGGTGGAGGCAAGTTGCGCATGACTGGTCCTCGGAAACTTTTCGTCCTTCGCCCTTGGGCATTTGCGCTCGCGCTGCTGTCACTGATCTGGCCTGGGATCTGGCCCGGCCGGGACGGGCTCGCCGAGCCCCTCTTGTCATACGTCGTCGAGGATGGCGGCCGGGCCGAGTGGCGCATTTGGGATGCGGCGCGGTCCCGGGACCGTCTGTTCCTGGAACTGCCGGAAGCGCCCGAGCACACCTTTTGGGACCCGGCGGCGCGCACGGTCACCTTCGTCGCCCAAGGGGGCACCTATCGCGCGCGCTTCGACCAAAGCCCCGGGCGCCCCGAACGCCTGGGCCCAGCCCCCGACGCGCCGGGAGAGGTCGAGATCCTGTGGCGCGAGGCCCGGGACGGCAGCCTTCGGGCGATCGCGATCTATGTGGTACCCAAGGCGGACCTTATCGGCAACGGCGAGGCCCTGAGCTACCGCCTTCCCGACGGCCGCACGATCCCGGGCATCCCCGACCCGAAATGGCATTACTACACGGTCTGCACCCTGCAGGAGATGACCGCGCCGGACGCTTGGTCGATCGTCCGGCAAGCGGCTGATGTCCATGGCTACGAAGGCGAGCCCTGCGTCCGGCTCGATGTAACCAGCCGCAGGGAACGCGGCGCCTCGCAGTTCACACTCCACGAGTCGTACCGCTGTGCCCGCTCCATCGACCGCTCCAGCTCCACACTTTGTCTTCAGGAAGTCCCGCCGGCTCTCGGCGCCGAGTTCAAGGCTTACAAACGGTCCGAGGCCTTCAAGGCGTCCGGGACCTGGTACGATGCCGTTCGCTACCTGGCCACGGGCCAAGCTTACGAGTTGGCTTACGGCGTTGCCGAAGCCCA
>JAPUHN010000157.1 GCA_027297685.1 Alphaproteobacteria bacterium
TTAGAGGCGTATGCCAACGCGACCTCTGGCACGCTGTCCGTGCTGGCGATGGCTGTGCTCGGTTTCGCCGATGGCGCGCCTTCGCGCGCCGCCCAGTTGGTGGGAACGGCGTGGGCGCTGATCGGCCTGATGCGGGCAGTCGCCTTCCATGCGCAGGCGCAGCGGCTTTATCTTCCCGACGATTTGTTACAGGGCCACAGCGTCGATCGGCGCGCGCTGTTCGAGCTCAAGCCGTCGCCGGCGCTGAACAATGTGGTGCGCGACGTAACGCACCGCGCCACCGGCATGCTCGCCGAGGCGCGCGGCCTCAAGGGCGAGATTCCGCGTGCAGCGCGCTGCGGACTGCTGCTGGCGCCGCTCGCCGATCGCTATCTGCGCGACATCGCCCGCGCCGGTCACGATCCGTTCGCGCTACCTGTGGCAGCGCCCGCGCAACCGCTGCGCCTGACCGTGCACTCCCTGCTGGGCCGGTATTAGTCTGCGCTATACGATCTGTGCGCGAAAATCTTATCCCGCCGGGAGAAGGGCTCACCGCTTGTTCGTTCCAAGGCGGGAGTAAAGTCGATCGTCTAGTTATACGCCGGGTCGGGTGGGCCTTTTAACTCGACGGTGTTGCCTTCGGGATCTTTGATGTGGATCCCGAGGCCTTCGCCTTCGGCGCCGCCGCGCATTATCGTTTCGCCCAACTCGACGCCGTGGACCGACAAATAGGCGCGGATGGCGTCGTCGTCAAAGGGTTCGATCTGGATAGCGAAGTGGTCCATGTTGTGGCCGTTCCTGCCGGGCGCCGGGCCGCCTTGGCTGCCCAGCTTTTCGTCGACGGGAATGAGATCGATCAACTGGTTGCCGGCGCGAACCTGATAGAGCCCGATATCTACGTCTTCGTCTTCGACGGTGCAGCCGAGAACGTCGCAATAGAAGGCCTTCATCGCTTTGAGGTCGCGAATGCGCAAGACGACATGGTCGAGGCCTTTCATCTTAAAGGGTGCTTTACCACTCATGATCGTGTCCTCCTCGCCGGTCAGCGTAGCACAGCTTGCAGTCCGCCATAGCCCGCGATGATTCTATGCGGCGGCCAATCGAATGCTGCTGTGCCAGGCGTCGAGGTCGGCTAACGCCCGCAGCGCGATGGCCTTTCGGCGCTCGCGTTTGCGCTCCTTGCGGGGAATGTCCGCCAACGCACCGTCGTCGAGCGGCGGCAGCAGGCCGAAATTTATGTTCATTGGCTGAAACGTATCCGCCACCGCGCCACCGGTGATGTGGCCGAGCAGGGCGCCATGAGCGGTGGTTTTCGGCGGCTGGGCCGCCGCATCGTCCAGGGGGCCACCAAGCCGTTCCGCCGCCGCGAAGCGCCCGGCCAGCAACCCGGTGGCCGCGCTTTCGACATAGCCCTCGACGCCGGTGACCTGGCCGGCGAAGCGCAACCGCGGCATCGCCTTCAATCGCAGGGTCGGATCGAGTAGGCGCGGGCTGTTCAAGAAGGTATTGCGGTGGATGCCGCCGAAGCGCGCGAATTCGGCGCTACCGAGACCGGGGATGGCACGAAAGATTTCCCGCTGTGCGCCGTATCTCAGCTTGGTCTGGAAGCCGACCATATTGTAGAGGGTGCCCAGCGCATTATCCTGCCGCAACTGTACGATGGCGTGTGCGCGTGTGCCGGTGCGCGGATCGGTCAGGCCGACCGGCTTCATCGGGCCAAAGCGCAGCGTTTCGCGGCCGCGGTCGGCCATCACCTCGATCGGCAGGCAGCCCTCGAAATAGGGTGTCGATTTCTCCCACTCCTGGAATTCGGTTTTATCGCCGGCGAGCAGCGCGTCGATGAGGGCTTCGTACTGCTCGCCATTGAGGGGGCAGTTGATGTAGTCCTTACCGGTGCCGCCCGGCCCCGCCTTGTCGTAGCGCGATTGGCGCCAGGCGATGTCGAAATCGATCGAGTCGGTGTGCACGATCGGTGCGATGGCGTCGAAGAAGGCGAGATTTTCCTCGCCGGTTAAGTGCACAATGGCGTCGGTCAGCGCCGGCGAGGTGAGGGGCCCGGTGGCGACGATGACCTGGTCCCAGTCTTCCGGCGGCAGACCGGCGACTTCTTCGCGCGCCACGGTGATCAGCGGGTGATCGATCAATGTCTCGGTGACCCGCTGAGCGAAACCGTCGCGATCGACCGCCAGTGCGCTGCCAGCCGGTACGGTGTTGGCGTCGGCAGCGGCGAGAATCAATGAGCCAAGCCGGCGCATTTCCTCGTGCAGCAGGCCGACCGCGTTGTAGTGGACGTCGTCGGAGCGGAACGAGTTGGAGCACACGAGTTCGGCCAGCCGGTCGGTCTGGTGCGCCGCGGTCGGCCGTACCGGGCGCATCTCGTGCAACACCACCGGCACGCCGGCTTGCGCGAGCTGCCAGGCCGCCTCTGACCCGGCCAGGCCGCCGCCGATGACGTGAACCGGCTGTATTTCCGATGTCGACATTCCGCTCCTCTAACTTCCCGCTACTCTGAGATAACGCTGGCAACCATCCTTGGCAACGTCCGGCGTTACCTTCGTATGTGGGGGGAAGTGAATTGACCCCTTAAACGACCCGTGCAACGCTTGTGCAGAGATTCGCACCCACAGGAGGCTCTCATGCGCTTTTTGGTTGTAGCGGCAGCATTTTCCGCGCCCCTTGCCCTGACAATTAGCGTGAACCCCGCCGCGGCGGATCCTCAGATGCTGGCGGTCATCGAGACCGCGTCGGCGGTGCCGCTGCGTTGTTACAATGGCGAATGCGCCGCAGAGCTCACGTCGATATGCCTGCAGGAACAGCGGGCGACGCCGACCCCTGGCTACCGCTATTATGCCCATAACCCCGGCACCATCAGATTGACCGGCATTCGCCGCGATGGCAGCCGGGTCGCTTTACTGGTCGAAAAAGCGCTGGAATTTTCGGCTGCCCGCGGATATTCCGCGGTGCGAGTCAGTGTGGCGGAAGAGGTATTGCGCCGGCACGATGTGGCCGCCGTCGAGATTTCGGTCGGTGCCGGACTAACCCTGGTGCCCGAGAAAAAATCGTCCGACGAATCCCATCGTCTGACCGAGGGCGATATCGAATTGGGCGCCGGACCGCTACGGCAAACCGCGACGGCGATCGTCGACCGCGACACCGATAAGGCGCACGCCAGCCAGGTGCTGGCCCGCATGATCGACGATCTTCCCCGCCGCGGCCGGGCGAGCCTCGATGTTCGTACCGGGCTGTGGTCGGCGGCGGGAGTCGCCGTTGCCGCGCGCTTGTCAAAGCGCGGCGTGCATCGGGCGAAGTCGGCCTACAACGGGTGCTACCGGCAAACCCGGGTCGGCGACGTGACGTTGCGCCAATGTCTCGCTAGGACCCATGACAGCTTCATCCAAGACCTGAATGAAGACTATTGGGAAGCGGTAAAGACCGGTACCTAAGACGTTTCTATCGCTGCAGCATGGCGGTAGGTCACCATCGCCAAAGCGGAACGTACAATGAAGTTTGGTTTGTTTATCCTGCCCTGCTACCGCGAGGGTGTCGCTCCTTCCGTTGGCCAATTCTATGAAGAGCTGAGCGAAATGGTCCGGTTCGCCGACACGAGCGGCTGGGACCGGGCCTGGTTGTCGGAGCACCACTTTCATTACTACGGCGGCGCGTCGCCAAACCCATCGGTGCTGCTGACGGCATGGGCGCGCGAGACCCGCCAAATTCGGCTGGGCCCGGGCATATCGATGCTGCCGCTGCGCAATCCGTTGCATGTGGCCGAGGACTACGCGTTATTGGACCAACTTTCCGGCGGACGCCTCGATTTCGGTGTCGGCCGCGGTTATCTGCCCCACGAATTTGCCGGCCACGCGGTCGACGGCGACGACGCCAGCGGGCGTCGCGAGGAGGCGTTCGACATCATCACTCGCGCTTGGTCGGGCGAGACTTTCAGTTATGACGGCGCGCATTTTACCTTCCCAAAATTAAAGTTGCACCCGACACCCTTGCAGAATCCGGTACCGATTTGGGTGGCCTGTTCGCGCACCCGCGACAGTTTCGAGTGGACTGGCCGTAACGGCTTCAACATCATGATGAACCAGTACCCGGTGTCGCCCGCCGAGTCGCGCGAGCGCTTCCAATGGTATCTCGACGCTTGGGACGCTGCTGGTCATGAACAAGCCACTCGACAGGCGATGATGTCGGTATTCATGTACATCGCCGATAGCGAAGAGCAGGCAATCGCCGAGGCCAAGCGCACGGTGCAGGAGCATGCGAACCTGTTCCGTTTGCTTTTCCAGGGCGACCAGTGGAACGAAGATTATGCCGGCGACGAGAGCGTATTCGAATTCCTCGCGCCGGACGGCGATATCGCCCGGATGTTCCGCGAACGCACCTTGATCGGCACCGCCGATCAGGTGATCGAACGCATCGTGCGGTATCGCGAGCTGGGATTCACTGAGCTTTCATTCCTCATTCGCACCGGCGAGATGTCCCACGCCCAGGCGATGACCACGATGCAACGCTTTAATGCCGACGTCCTGCCGGCGTTTCGTTAAACCCCCTCGACGATGAGGAAATTGTCGTCGGCGGCCTCGAGGCGGATCGGCAGGATTTCCTGATACTCCGGGGAGTTGTACCAGGCGCGTGCGGCGTCAGCGTCGGCGAACTCGAGTATGACGAGGCGCGACGGCGTCCAGTCGCCCTCCAAAACATCGATGGCGCCGCCGGCGACGATTGGCTTGCCACCATGGGCCGCGATAGTGGCGCGGACCTTAGAGCCATATTCTTTTATGCGTTCTGGGTCGGTGATCTTGGAATCGACGATTACGTAAGCGGCCATGTTTACATCTCTCCAGTGTTTGATTGTTTCCGACAGCTTTACCGAAAGCGTAGGCGCGCGTCATCCGGAACAGTAGAATGAATGTTATTCCGGGTCGTTAGTGAAAGGGGTACGAAGATGTCCGCCAGTTATGCGAACGACAAAAGGTTCCCCGGTGGACTGCGTACCGGTGATCAATACATCGGCGGCCTTAAAAACGACGGCCGGCGGGTGTTCATCGATGGCGAGGAAGTCGCTGACGTGACCGGCCATCCGGCATTCCGCGAGGCGGTCCGCTCGATCGCCGATCTGTACGATATCGCCAGCGATCCGGCGAACCGCGAGCTGATGACCTTCCCCTCGCCGGCAACCGGCGAACCGGTCAACCGGATCTGGCAAGTGCCGCGCTCGGAGGCCGATTTGCACGCCAGGCGCGCGGCGATCGCGCGATGGTCGGAAGCGACTTTCGGTTTGATGGGACGCAGCCCCGATCACGTCGCCGGATTTTTTGTCGGCTGGGCGTCGGCGCCCGAAGTATTTGCCCGCAACGGGGCGGCCGAGCGCGCCGACAACTTCATGCGTTTTTTCGAATTCCTGCGCGACCGCGATATTTTCATCACCTACACCATCGTGCCGCCACAGATCGACCGGTCGAAACCGATGCACCAGCAGAACCCTGCCGACCTTTACGCCGGTGTGGTCGACGAGCGCGATGACGGCGTGGTTATTCGCGGTGCGCAGATGCTCGGTACTGGCACCGCGCTGTCCGACTATGTCTGTCTGAGCCAGGTCTCGCCGGTGCGGCCGGGCGACGAGAACCACGCGATCAACGTTGCCATCGCCTGCAACGCACCGGGAGTGAAAATTTATTCGCGGCGGTCCTACGCCGCAGCGGCGAGCAGCACCTTCGATTATCCGCTGGCGTCGCGCTTCGACGAGACCGACGCGCTGGTGGTGTTCGATGACGTTTTGGTGCCGTGGGAGCAGGTGTTCGTCTACAAGGACATCGAGATTTGCCGCGACCAATGGTGGGACACCGGCGCGCACACGATGGGCAACCACCAGGCGCAAATCCGCTTGTGTACCAAGCTGCAATTTCTGATGGGGCTGGCCAAGCGGATCGCCGAGATGAACGGCGTTGACTCGATCCCGGCGGTGCAGACCTTGCTCGGCGACATGGCGAGCTATGCGGCGATGATCGAAGGACTGGTCGAAGCCCAGATCGCAACCTGTACGACGAACGCCAACGGCATCGTGGTGCCAGGGCGCCAGGCGCTCTATGCCGCGATGGCGCTGCAGGTGGACGTCTACCCCAGGATACTCAACCTGATGCGTGAGTTGTGCGGCGGCGGTGTCATTCAACTGCCGTCGAGTGCGCGCGACTTCGAGAACCCAGAAATCCGTGCCGACATAGACCGCTACACCCACTCACCGGGCTATAGTGGCGAGGAACGGGTCAAGTTGATGAAGCTTGCTTGGGATCTGATCGGATCGGAGTTCGCCGGCCGCCACGACCAGTATGAAAAGTTTTACGCCGGTGCGCCTTTTGTCGTGAAGTCGCGCATGTACCAGGCCTATAATTTCGACAAGAGCCGGGACCTGGTCGATGCGGCGCTAGCGGGCTACGACCTATCGGGCCGGCGCCGCAAATAAAAAAAACCTTCATCCTGAGCCTGTCGAAGGATGGGGTCCGCAATATCCGTTCAGCGCTTGGCTGCGCGTTTCCAGAACGGTTGGCGCCGCGTAAACCGTTCCCATTGGTCGAGGATGTCGGTTTCGCTCTGCTTGGAGCGGCCCGTGCACCAGCCGACAACCACGCCCATCGCTTTGATGATGTCGTCGTGCGCTGGGTGCGCGACGGCCTGGTAAATTACCGTT
>JAPUHN010000158.1 GCA_027297685.1 Alphaproteobacteria bacterium
ATTGCACTGGCCGCCGCCAATACCGTTTTGATGCTCGAGCACGCGATTTATTCGGTCATTTCGCCGGAAGGCTGCGCGTCGATCCTATGGCGCGATAGCGACAAGGCGCGCGACGCCGCCGAAGCGTTGCGGATCACCTCGCGCGATCTGCTGGAATTATCGGTGATCGACACCATCGTCGAAGAACCGCTAGGCGGCGCCCACCGGGAACCCGAGGAAGCTACAAGCCGCGTCGGCAATGCCGTGGCCGAGGCGCTCGATGCGCTGCGCGGCCTCGACGGAGATACGTTGCGGGCGCGCCGGCGCGAGAAATATCTCGAAATGGGCAGGACGGGCCTCGCCTGACGGGCTGGGTTCTCGGTTCCGGGCGAAGGGCTCATAGACGCCTTGCCGATATCGGATTGGGGTGGCTACGAGATTGGGATGACAAGCAATCGTTTTTGCCGATTACGACTGCATTACCCTAGGAACCGGGCGTGAACCGCGATAGGTGATTACGGCAGATTTTGACCCGAAGCATTCGTAATCGGCAATGCATCCGCGCAACGATGTTATGATTATTGGCCCCTACTGATCATTGATACGCGCCACTATGAAACTCCCATCTGGTCTCAAGATTATAGAAAATCAGGAGGGCTCCGGCCCCGTAGCGGAGTCCGGACACACAGTTGTTTACAATGTCCGCATTTTCCTGAATCAGGGTGACGAAGTCCCGATAAATGACGCGCTGGAAGAACGGGGAATCCCCGATGACAGGATCCGCCGTGAAAACGACCAGGTTCTCATAGACCACATTTCGACCCTCGGGAAACGCCATGCCATCGCCGGTATCGAGAAAGCTCTGATGGGGATGCGGGCCGGTGGTTTTCGCAAAATTCGCGTCGGTCCGCATCTCGCGTATCGCGATCGTGGCCTGCCCGGCCTGATTCCTCCAGATGCGGTGCTCAACGTCTCTGTGTGGCTCCGCGAAATCCGTTAACGGGAGCGAAACAGCCGTTCGAAAAATCTCTCGATCCCGGATTACGCGCACAAGTCCTAGGCGAACCGCGGCGCCACCGCGTCGCTGAACAACGCCAGCGAGCGCGCCGATTCTTGGTAACTCAAATCACCATACGCGAACCGGCAGACGAAGTAGTTCAAGCCCGCGGTATCGACCTGCCGCGCGATTTCAGCCGACACGGTTTCCGGCGAACCGGCGATCACGGCGTCGAGGTCTTTCGCCTCATCGAAATCGGCGGAATAGGCGCCGGGTGTCTTGCCGAAGTGGCGCCACAGCTTGGCGAAACTGTCGTACCACACGGCGTAGGCGCGCCGGGCAATGGCGTCTGCTTCGGCGTCGCTCTCGGCTACGAAGATATGGCGGGCCACCCACATCTTGGGCAGCGCCGCGTCGGCGCCGTGTTTGGCGTCCCAGGCGGCGCGATAGTGGTCGGTCGCCTGTCGGGCAATGGCGCACGGCGCATTGCTGATAATATTGATGCCGTGTTCGGCCGGCCATGTGGCGCCGTGGGGCGCAGCGACGCCGTACCACAGCGGCGGGTGCGGCTGCTGCTTCGGCGCCAACACCATGGGCACCGAATCGTAGGAGAAATGTTCGCCGCGATGGTTCAACTCGGCATGGGTCAGGCCTTTCATCAAGACCTCGAACGCCTCCACGTAAATTGCCGGCGCGGTTTCCGGGTCGACGCCGAAATAGGCGACCTCGTAGGGCGAGATGCCGCGTCCGACACCGAACTCGAAGCGGCCGCCGCTCATCTGGTCGAGCATGCAGATTTCTTCGATCAGGCGCAGCGGGTCGTAGAGCGGTAAACAATAGACCATCGGACCGAAGCGCAGGCGGGTGGTGCGCTGGGCGACGGCGGCCAGGAACACGCTGGGAGAAGGCGCCAGGCCCAACGGCGTGGCGTGGTGTTCGGCGAGATGGTAGGTGGAAATTCCGGCGCTATCGTAGTCGGCGATCAAGCGCAGCCGTTCCTGGTAAATCGTCTCCAGCGTGGCGCCGGGCCGCTGGTCGAGATGATCGAAAACGCCAAATTCCATCGCCGGCCCCCGCGTCGCACGAACGACTGTTCGCTACACTGCCCTGATTCGGCGTTAGCTAATCCGGCCGTGGCAATGCTTGAATTTTTTACCCGAACCGCAGGGGCAGGCGGCGTTTCGCGAAATTTTACCCCATGTCGACGGATCGTTTGGATTGATTTGATCGCCGCGTGCGTAGCGCATTGGTTGTGGTTTCGACAGCACTTCGACATCGGCGCCATCGTCCGGACTTTCGGCGGCGTCGGCGAACTGCCCGACCGCCGCGTGCTGGGTTTCCATCTGCCGCGGCGTTTGGGGCACCGGCACAGCTTCGGGCACATTCACTTGTATTTCGATGTGACTCAATAGCGATGTCACGCCCTCGCGCAGCCGGCCCAACAAGTCCTCGAACATCTCGAACGCTTCGCGCTTGTATTCGTTCAGCGGGTTCTTTTGGCCGAACGCCCGCAGCCCGATGCCTTGGCGCAAATGGTCGAGGCGCAGCAGGTGGTCTTTCCAATACTGGTCGAGGAGTTGCAGCAGCAGGTTCTTTTCCGCCATCCGCATCAGCTCGGGACCGAACTGCGCGGTCTTGGCTGCGGCCTTCTCGTTGACCAGCTTGGTCAGCCGATCCAGCATTTCCTCGTTGGCGATACCCTCTTCTTCCGCCCAATCGGCGATCGGTGCGTCGATGCCGAACAGACGCAAGACTTCTTCGTGCAACAGATCCGTGTCCCACTGCTCGGCGAAGGCTTTTTCCGGGATACACTGCGCAACCGTATCTTCGAGCGTCTCTTCGCGCATCGCCTCGATGGTTTCCGACACGTCGTCCGCGCGCATCAATTCTTTGCGCTGTTCGTAGATGACCGTGCGCTGGTCGTTCATCACATCGTCGTACTGCAGCAACTGCTTGCGGATATCGAAGTTGCGCGCCTCGACCTTTTGCTGTGCCTTTTCCAACGCCTTATCGATCCACGAATGGACAATCGCCTCGCCCTCCTCGAGGCCGAGCTTTTGCAGCATGGTATCCAAGCGCTCGGAGCCGAAAATGCGCATCAAGTCGTCTTCCAGCGACAGGAAGAATTGGGACCGCCCGGGATCGCCCTGGCGGCCCGAGCGGCCGCGCAACTGGTTGTCGATGCGCCGGCTCTCGTGGCGCTCGGTACCGATAATCTGTAATCCCCCGGTACCCAGTACCACGGCGCGTCTGGCGGCGATTTCGGCTTCAATTTTGTCGCGGCCGCGCTGGCGCTCTTCGGGATCGTCGATGTCGGCCAGTTCGCTGGCGACGCGCATGTCAAAATTGCCGCCGAGCTGGATGTCGGTGCCGCGGCCCGCCATGTTAGTGGCGATGGTCACCGCGCCGGGCTCGCCTGCCTGGGCAATAATACTGGCCTCTTGCTCGTGATAGCGGGCGTTCAGGACGTTGTGCGGTACCTTGCGCTTTTTCAATAGCGCTGAGACCTGTTCGGACTTGTCGATCGAAACGGTACCGACCAGCACCGGCTGTTGACGCTTGTGACAGTCGGTGATGAGCTCGATGATCGCGTTGTATTTCTCGCCGAGCGTCCGGTACACCTCGTCGTTCTTGTCGGCGCGGACCATCGGCATATGGGTCGGAATATCGATCACTTCGAGTTTGTAGATTTCGGCGAACTCACCCGATTCGGTCATCGCGGTACCGGTCATACCGGCAAGTTTGGGATAAATGCGGAAATAATTCTGGAAGGTGATCGAGGCCAGCGTCTGGTTCTCGTTTTGCACCGAAACGTGTTCCTTCGCCTCGAGCGCTTGGTGCAGGCCTTCGGAAAACCGGCGGCCCTCCATCATGCGGCCGGTAAACTCGTCGATGATGACGACGCGGTCGTCCTTGACGATATAGTCGGTGTCGCGGTTGAAGAGTTTGTGCGCCCGCAACGCCTGGTTGATGTGGTGCAGTGTGGTCACGCTGCTGATGTCGTAGAGGCTGACGCCGGCCTCCAGCAACCCCGCTTCGGCGAGGAGTTGTTCGGCGTGCTCGACCCCCTCGTCGGTCATCGTGACCGCCCGCGCCTTCTCGTCGATCTCGTAATCGAGTTCGCCGAGTTTTGGGATAATGACGTCGACCTGCCGATAGGCTTCCGACGAATCTTCAACCGAGCCGGAAATAATCAACGGCGTTCGCGCTTCGTCGATCAGGATCGAGTCGACCTCGTCGACGATGCCGAAATTGAAATTGCGCTGCACCATCTCGTCGAGATGGAACTTCATGTTGTCGCGCAGGTAATCGAAACCAAGTTCGTTGTTGGTCGCGTAGGTGACGTCGGCGGCATAGGCGTCGCGGCGCTCTTCGTCCGACAAGCCGTGCATGATGCAGCCCACCTTCAAGCCCAGAAACTCATAAATCTGGCCCATCCAACCGGCGTCGCGCTGGGCCAGGTAGTCGTTGACGGTGATGACGTGGACGCCCTTGCTTTCAAGCGCGTTGAGATAGACCGCCAATGTCGCCACCAGGGTCTTGCCTTCGCCGGTTTTCATTTCGGCGATCATGCCATTGTGCAGCACCATGCCGCCCAACAGCTGAACATCGAAATGGCGCTGTCCGAGAGTGCGTTTGGCGGCTTCGCGGACCGTTGCAAACGCTTCGACCAGCAAGCTGTCGAGCGCTGCGCCATCGGCAATTTGCTGGCGAAACGCATCGGTTCGGGCTCGCAGATCTTCGTCGCTCAAGGCTTCTAACGCCGGCTCGAGCGCATTTATTGCGTCGACGTCTTTACCCATCCGTTTGAGATATCTTTCGTTGGCCGAGCCAACGATATTTTTGATGAGATTGACTACCATCCGACGAGACTATTCCTTATGCGGTGTGGCCGCGGTGGTTCTTGGACCGCTGTCATGAACTCGCGCTGCCATCGCAGCGCAGCGTTTCGTATACGGACCTGAAAGATGGGAATTAATGGCGTCTTGTCTAGGGGCCGTGCGGGCGGCTGTCAACGTCGATCCGGTAACCATAAGAACCGGTTAACCGACGCCGTCACGCAATGTGTGGACCGCTGCGGTTTGGCCTATCACAATACCGTGTGCGATACTGAAGGGCTGCCGGTCGGCCCTTGAGCCAGTGTGCCGATGGCGGCACTGTGGTGGACGGTATAGTTAACGGTATCACTGCAATCGATACCAACCGCCGGTCGACCAAGCCGGCGGCGACGTCGGGAGCCCATACTATGAAGCATTTTTTCCTCGCGGCTATAGCCGCTACTTTAGTTTCGGTCGGACCGGCGGCGGTGCTGGCACAAGACAGTAGAAACAGCGAAAACCCGATTGTCGCCAGCGTCGATGGTTACGAAATTCGCCAATCGAACGTGGCGGCCGCTTATGAGCGACTGCCGGCGCAATACAAGCAGGTACCTTTCAATTCCCTGTTCCCACAGCTCATCGAGCAACTCGTTACCAACCATTTAATGGAGGTCGCCGGACGCACGCTGGATCTTCACAATGACGAAACCGTTAAGGCGCAAATTCGCGATTTTGAATCGGCGGTCATCCAGCAAACTTATCTAGAGCGCAAAATTGCCGAACAGGTTACCGAAGAAGCGATTGTCAGCGTCTACGAGGCGACGTTCGGTAGCGCCGAAGGACCCGAAGAGGTGCGCGCAAGCCATATATTGGTGCAAACCGAGGAAGAAGGTTTGGCAATCCTCAAAGAACTTGCCGACGGCGCCGATTTTGCCGAGCTGGCGCGCAAACGCTCGACCGGCCCGACCGGCCCGCGCGGCGGCGACTTGGGATACTTCACCCGCGATGCCATGGCCGAGCCGTTTTCCGCCGCCGCATTTTCGCTTGAAATTGGCGCTGTAGGCCCGGATCCAGTGAAAACCCAATTCGGTTGGCATGTCATCAAGGTCGTCGACAAGCGCCGCAAGCCACCGGCCAATTTAGTGGAATCGCGGGCGCGTATCCAAGACCTGTTGACGCGCGAGTTCATCACCGCGCATATGTCGGAATTGCGGGCGAACGCCGAGATCGAAATCTTCAATCTCGACGGTACGCCAACCGGGGGTGCAGCCACAAAATAGCGGCGCGCAGCGCGCGACATCGCCCCCAATCCAACTCGGGGGCGATTGTCATTATGAGCAGGTCTGTTAGCGCAGCGGCATCGCCATTGGCGCCGAAGGAGTTTCCACCAGTCAAACCCGTTGCCGGCGTGCGCCTGAGCGGCCGTGCGGTTGGGTTGAAACCCAGCGGCGTCAAGGACCTGATGCTCGCCGAACTGGCGAAGGGCACCACCATCGCCGGCGTGCTGACCCGTTCGCGCTGTCCTTCGGCGCCGGTCGACTGGTGCCGGGCGATTCTGCCGAAGGGCCGCGCGCGGGCGATCGTCGTCAACTCCGGCAACGCCAACGCGTTTACCGGCGCGGCCGGCGATCATGTTGTTGCCAACACCGTTGCTGCCGCGGCGCGGCTGATCGGCTGCCGGCGCGACGAGGTCTATATCGCCTCCACCGGCGTGATCGGCGAGCCGGTGCCGCCGGATTTCATCGCCGGCAAGCTGGCCACCGTTCGCCGCGGCCTCGGTGTGCGCGGGTGGCGGTCGGCAGCCGAGGCGATCATGACCACCGATACTTTTCCCAAGATCGCGTCGCGGACCGCGCAAATCGGCGGCGCCGAGGTGACAATCTCGGGCTTCGCCAAGGGCTCGGGCATGATTGCGCCCGATATGGCGACGATGTTGGCGTTTGTCTTCACCGACGCGCGCCTGCCCGCGCCGGTGTTGCAAAAGCTGCTGCGCCGGGCGGCCGATCGCTCGTTCAACGCCATCACGGTCGATGGCGACACCTCGACATCGGATACGTTATTGCTGTGCGCGACCGGGCAGGCGCGCGGGCAACCGCGGATCGGCCGCTCGAGCGATCCGGCGCTCGCCGGGTTTTCGGCGGCGCTGGAGGAGGTCTGCACCGACTTGGCGCAGCAAATCGTGCGCGACGGCGAAGGCGCGCAGAAATTCGTCACCGTCAATGTGCGCGGCGCTGAATCGAGGCGGGCGGCCCGCGCAATCGGTCTGGCCATCGCCAACTCGCCGCTGGTCAAGACCGCGATCGCCGGCGAAGACCCCAACTGGGGCCGCATCGTCATGGCGGTTGGCAAGGCCGGCGAGAAGGCCGACCGGGATCGCCTGTCGATTGCGATCGGCGGCGTCCCGATCACCGAGGCCGGCCAGCGGGTGCCCGGCTACGACGAAGCGCCGGTGGCAAAACATATGAAGGGGCTCGAGATCGAGATGACCGTGGATGTCGGTGTCGGGCGCGGCCGGGCGACCGTGTGGACCTGCGATCTGACCCACGGCTATATCACCATCAACGCCGATTACCGGAGTTAGAGCCTGGAGATGCCTAGCCCGCCGCTGCTCCTGGTCAGCGCCGTCGCCCTGGTCGACGCCGACGACCGGATATTGCTGGCGCGCCGGCCGGCCGGCAAATCGATGGCCGGGCGGTGGGAGTTTCCCGGCGGTAAACTGCAAGAAGGCGAGACGCCGGAAGCGGCGCTGATCCGCGAGCTGCGCGAAGAACTCGCCATCGACACGGTGGAGAGCTGCCTGGCGCCGATCGCGTTCGCCAGTCACACCTACGACGATTTCCACCTGCTGATGCCGCTGTTCGTGTGCCGCGTCTGGACCGGCACGCCGCAGCCGCGCGAAGGCCAGGAACTGGCCTGGGTGCGCCCGCGCGACATGGCCGACTATCCCATGCCGCCGGCCGACAAACCGCTGGTGGCGATGCTGCGCGACGTGCTTTAGGTCAGAAAATCGGCTGATTACCCCTACGCCGTCAGCTTACGGTAGGCGAGCGACAGCGCGGTGATGCCGACGGCGAAACCGATGTAGTTGACCGACTGGGCGACGAGCGTCGTCAAAAACCGCGCTGTCATCGACGCACCGATAAAGTCGGCGAGCGGTAGGGCGACAATCAGGATTGCGATGCCGCCGAACAGAATCACCAGGAGCGGCAGCACCACAACGGCAAGAAACATGCGCCAGCTATTGCCGTTGGTCAGCCGCGCCGATTCGACGACCGTCATCGGCGTGTCAGTAGCGGCAGCAGGCAGTACCAACGCCACACGGGCATAGATTAAGCCCATCGAGATCAGCATTGGGCTCAACGCCAATCCCAATGGAATGATGTTCCTCAGCAGAATCGATACAAAGAACATCAGTGCGAACAAGTTGACGAACAAAAACACCAGCCGACGGAAAAAACGCCAGTGCCTTCGACCCCAGCGCATCGCCGCGCCGATGGTTGTCGCTTCGGGACCGACCAGAGTTCGCCGGTGCCAGGCAACGGCAAATACGGTGTATACCGCGAAGCGCGCGAACCAGTCGGCCAAGGAGCCGAAAAACATTCGTGCCACCGCAGCCGGCGGCAGTTGTCCCGGATTATCGAAGATGACCCGCAGGTCGCCGACCACGGCGGCCATCAAAGTTGCGACGATCGACACCACGAACACCGGCAGGAACGCGAACGCGGCAAAGTCGCGCCGGTTTTCCCAGGTGTCGCGACAGGCCTGGGTGATGATGTCGAAAACGGGTAACTGCATGGTCGCTTGCCTCGGCGGAACTATAGCGCGCGCCGCTCAGCGTGGCCCGGCTTTTTCGCCCGCCGATTGCTCCGGGGTATCAAAGATATCGGCCAGACGCGATGTAGCGCTTCCCGGTTTGAGCGCTTGTGGCTGACCCTCGGCGGGCGCCCAACCGGTAAGATAGAGGATTTGAAAGGTCGCCGGCGCGCGGCCGTCGTCGCCGCCAAACTGCGCCATATAGTGCTCCGCCACCGCCGTCAGCGTGGCGCGGCGGGTCGGCGTCCGCCGCCGCTCGATGAGCACATTGGTCTCGCCCATCCCGCGCAGATCCGACATCAGCTTGAGCGGGTTGTCGTAGGTAACGGTTATGGTGTCGCTGTCGGCGACCGGCATGGCGAAGCCGGCGCGTTGCAACAGGCCGGCGGCGTCGCTTAAATCGGCGAAAGGAGCGACGCGCGGGCCGGCGCCGCCTTCCAGCGAGGTCTCTGCGGCCAGCCACGCTTGCCGCAGTTCGGTCAGCGTGGCGCCGCCAAATAATGCGGCAAGAAACACGCCATCGGGTTTTAAGGCGCGTTGAATCTGGATCAGCGCGCCCGGCAGGTCGTTGACGAAGTGCAAACTGGCGCAACTGAGGATGAGATCGAGACCGGCGTCGCGGAACGGCAAGTATTCTTCGTCCGCGGCGAGTGTGGGAATGTCGGCGTTGCTGCGGGCCGCCGCTGCCATCCGCGGCGACAGATCGGCTTGGAACAGGGTGCCGATTTTTCCCGCCGGCAGGCCCTCTGCCGCCTTGGCGATGAAGCCGGTATGACAACCCAGATCGAGCGCTGTGGAAAAATCGCGGCGGATATCTGCCAAACGATCGACCAGTCGGGTTGCGACTTCGGCGAATAGAAAATCGTGGGCTGCCAGCGTGGCCACGGCCCGCTCGCGGCGTTGACGCAGCAATCGGCGGTCGAACACTTCAATACGGTCGGCCATACCGGCTATATGGCATGCCAATGCGCCGGGGCAAAGCCGGCCACTTGTCCACAAGAGGCTCCCGGAGGGGTTTGACTCCGGTGGTCGATGTGCGGCGACATTAGCGCATGGTTTGGAGCCAACCGTTACTTGCGCCAGGTGCGATGCGCCACGGCGCCGCGAGCGCGGTGCGCGGTTTAATCAATGCCGTGTTACCGCCGCAGTGCCTTGCCTGCGATGCCTTGGTCGCGACCCCGGGCAGCCTATGCTCTGAATGCTGGATGGACGCCAAGTTTATTACCGCGCCGCAATGTAGCATTTGCGGCGTACCCTATCCGTTCGACCCGGGAGGGGATGCGGTCTGCGGGGCGTGTATCCGCGCCCGGCCGGCGTACGACCGGGCGCGGGCGGTATTGCGCTATGACGAGCTGGACCGCCGGCTGGTGGTTGGGTTCAAACATGGCGACCGCACTCATGGCGCGCCGACATTCGGACGCTGGCTGTCGCGCGCCGGCGCCGGGTTGATCGCCGATGCCGATCTGGTCGCGCCGGTGCCGCTGCATCGGATGCGGTTGATACGGCGGCGTTTCAACCAATCGGCCATGTTGGCGCACGCGATATGCCACAGCCGAGCCGGGCAAGACCTTCAATTCGCTCCCGACCTGCTTTTGCGCCGCCGTCACACGCCGAGTCAGACTGGTCTTAACGCGGTCGAACGGCGGCGCAATGTGCGCAACGCATTTACCGTCAATGCGCGTCGGATCGAAAATATCGAGGGACGGCGGGTTTTGCTGGTCGACGATGTCTTCACGACCGGCGCCACGGTGTCGGAATGCGCGCGCGTTTTAAGCGGCGCCGGCGCGTCGGCGGTCGATGTGTTGACGTTGGCTCGGGTCGATGCGCCGCGCGGTGGGGCCTAGAGTGGGGTGGAAAACACGCGAATTTGATGCACAGTCAGGTGTTTTACGTTCTTACCGCAACTTCGTGCGACACCCTGAAACAAGCCGGCCCTTTATAAACACAGTGTATATATACGTTTACTTGACCCATCTAGTTCCTTGCTGTTTCACACTGTTGCGTATAGATTGCTACCCAAATCGATGTGATGGGTAGCGGGTAGCGGCAATGCGGTTCACTGACAGATC
>JAPUHN010000159.1 GCA_027297685.1 Alphaproteobacteria bacterium
GCGGCAACCCGGGCCGAGACAAAGCTGGTGATATCGCCGCCTAGTGTCGCGATTTCCTTCACCAGGCGCGAGGCGATGAACTGGTGACTTTCCGAGGCCATTAAAAATATCGTCTCGATATCGGGGTTGAGCCGCGTATTCATGCCGACCATCTGAAACTCATACTCAAAATCCGACACCGCGCGCAGGCCACGGATTATGCAACTGGCGTTTTGATCGGCGGCGAATTGCACCAACAGCGAATCGAACGGCTTGACCGTGACCCGGTCGGATGTGCCCATATCGACGATTTCCTCGCCTACCATCTCAGCCCGCTCTTCGAGCGAAAACAACGGACTTTTGCCGCCATTAACCGCAACCCCGACAACCAATTTGTCGACGGTTCGCGACGCCCGGCGGATGATGTCGACATGACCATTGGTTACCGGGTCGAAAGTCCCGGGATAAACGCCAACGCGCTCACTCTTGGTCATCACTTACCTCAGTAGACGGCCCACCCTCGGCGCTGGGCTCCTCGGCGCTTGGCTCCGCTGATTCATCCAGCGCGCTATTGTTGCCCTCGCCGTCCTCGTCGTCGCCAACAGCGCCATTCGCATCGTCCTGGAGAGCGGTCACCGTCACCACGTGTTCGTCCTTAGCGACACGGAACAAGGTCACGCCGCGCGTACTGCGCCCGGCAATGCGTACGTCCGACACGCTGGTGCGGATCAACTGGCCGCCATCGGTCATCATCACCAATTCGGTGTTGCCCTCTACCGGGAACGACGAGATAACCGAGTTGCCCTTTTGCTTTGCCAAATCGATGTTGGCGATGCCCTGGCCGCCCCTGCCAGCGACCCGGTATTCGTACGCCGAGCTGCGCTTGCCGAACCCTTTGGCGGTCACGGTGAGGACAAATTGTTCCAACTCGGCCATCTCGTGATAGCGTTCATCCGACAGCACCACCGCGCCTTCTTCTGCCCCTGCTTCGACATCGTCTTCGGTTGCGACATCGGCCCCCTCGACTTCGCCGTCAACTTCGCTGGGGTCACCCTCGGCCCGCTCGGCGCGGCTGCGCTTGAGGTAAGCGTTGCGTTCGGAAGTCGTTGACTCAGCATGATGTAAAATCGACATGGAAATGACTTCGCCGCCCTTGGTCAATTTAATGCCGCGAACGCCGGTCGAGTTGCGGCCCTGGAACACCCGTATATCGGTAAGCCGAAAACGGATGCATTTGGCGGCATCGGTCGCCAGCAAAACGTCATCGGTCTCATCGCAGGTGGCCACGCCGATCAAACGGTCGTCGCCATCGAGCTTCATGGCGATCTTGCCATTGGTCTTGACCTGGACGAAATCGGACAGCCGGTTGCGCCGCACGCTACCGCTGGCGGTGGCGAAGACGACGAACGAATCGTTCCAGCTGTCCTCATCCTCGGGCAGCGGCATCAGGGTGGTAATCGTCTCGCCATCGGTCAACGGCAGCAGATTAACCAGCGCCTTGCCGCGTCCCTGGGGCGAGCCCAGGGGCAGCTTGTAGACTTTCATTTTGTAGACCATGCCGCGCGACGAGAAGAACAATACCGGCGTGTGGGTGTTGAGCACGAAGACCTGGCTGACGAAGTCTTCATCGCGGGTGGCCATGCCGGCGCGTCCCTTGCCACCGCGGCGTTGCGCCCGATAGGTCGACAGCGGCACCCGTTTGATGTAGCCGCCATGGGTCACCGTGACGACCATATCCTCGCGCTGGATCAGGTCTTCGATATCGTGTTCGAACTCGCCTTCGACGATTTCGGTGCGTCGCGGGTCGGCGAACTCTTCCCGCATCTCCAGCAATTCCGATCGCAACATCTCGTAGAGCCTGTCGCGGCTTTCGAGTATTCCAAGGTACTCGCTAATATCATCCACTATAGCGGCCAAGTCCTCGGCGATCTTGTCCCGTTCGAGGCCGGTCAACCGTTGCAGCCGCAATTCCAGGATAGCCCGCGCCTGCTCGTCGGAAAGCGCGTAGTTGCCATCTTCGTCAACGCCGCGGCCCGGCTCGTCGATCAGCGCAATGAGTGGCGCCACGTCTTTGGCCGGCCAGGGCTTCGCCGTTAATTCTTCGCGCGCCGTCGTTGCGTCTTTGGCGGCGCGGATCAACGCGATCACCAAGTCTAAATTGGCGACCGCAATGGCAAGCCCGACCAATGTGTGTGCCCGATCGCGGGCCTTGCCGAGTTCAAAGATCGTGCGCCGGGTAATGACTTCTTCGCGGAACTCAACGAACGCGGCGATCATACGTTTGACGTCGAGCAGTTCTGGCTGGCCGCCGTTGAGGGCCAGCATGTTGACGCCAAACGTCGTCTGCAGGGGTGTGTAGCGAAATAACTGGGCCAGCACGACTTCCGGTTCGGCCTCGCGCTTCAACTCGATCACAACCCGCAGGCCGTGCCGGTCGGACTCGTCGCGCAGATCGCTGATGCCTTCGACGGTCTTGTCGCGGGCGATCTCGGCGATGCGCTCGATCATCCGCGACTTGTTCACCTGATAGGGAATCTCGGTGACGATGATGGCGGTGCGGTTGTTGGCAATGTCTTCGAAATGGGTGCGCGCGCGCATCAACACCGAGCCACGGCCCGTGTGGAAGGCGGAACGAATGCCGCTGGAGCCGACGATAAGCCCGCCGGTGGGAAAATCCGGGCCTTGCATATACTGCATAATATCGTCGATCGAGAGGTTCGGATTGTCCATGTAAGCGCAGCAGGCGTCGATCGCTTCGCCCAAATTGTGCGGCGGAATGTTGGTCGCCATGCCGACGGCGATGCCGCTGGCGCCGTTGACCAGAAGGTTGGGATACTGCGCCGGCAACACCGTCGGTTCTTGCTCGGTTTCATCATAGTTGGGCTGAAAGTCGACGGTATCGCGGTCGATGTCTTCGAGCAGCATATGGGCAGCCTTGGACATGCGCGCTTCGGTATAGCGCATCGCCGCCGCCGAATCGCCGTCCATCGAACCGAAATTGCCCTGACCATCGATCAGTTCCAGCCGCATCGCGAAATACTGCGCCATGCGCACCATCGCATCGTAGATCGCACTATCGCCGTGCGGGTGGTACTTACCCATCACCTCGCCGATGATGCGCGCCGACTTTCGGTAGGGCCGGTTATACTCGTAGCCGCCGTCTTTCATGGCGTACAGGATGCGACGGTGGACCGGCTTCAAACCGTCGCGCACATCGGGCAACGCCCGCGACACGATCACGCTCATGGCGTACGCCAGATAGGAGGTGCGCATCTCGTCTTCGATGGTCACCGGAGAGACGTCGCGACCACCGGGTGGTGACGATTCTGTTTGCTCAGTCAATGTTCAATATCAATGGTTTAACGCCTGTCTTCAGGACCCTAACAGACGCGCCGAGTCGGCCTTTTTGCATCGCAAAATAATAGCTCAAACGGGCGCCCGGAACAAGCACACCAGGCCGCGAAAAGCGACTGATTTAAGCGGGGACGACGGCGCCAAATCGGGCCCTAGTTCGCCGACGTGGAGACCGGCTTGATGGTGAGCGTCCCGCCATCGCTGTCGACCACTTCGACGTCGATGCCGGCATCGAGGCTTTCGCCGTTCTCGCTCGAGACGGTCCACCAGCCATCGCCGATCTCGATACGACCGCGACCATTGGCCAGCGGTTCGGCCAGGGTGACGCGCCGGCCGATGAAACTGGCGCCGCGAACGTTTAGATTCGGGTGGTCCGATTTGGTCGGGTTCTTACGCAGCCACACCTGCCAGCCGACCGACGTGATTACCGCCATAATTGCGAACAAGATGACCTGAAACCGCCAGTCCATGTCCGGCGCGAAGAAAACGATGAACCCCATGACCAGCGCCGAAATGCCCGGCCATAACAGGAAGGTCGAGATAGCGAAGGTCTCGACCGCGATCAGAACGATCCCGATCGCCCACCAGTGCCAGAAGTCGAGCATCCACAACCACGCAATGATCTCATCCATCGCCGCACCTTAACGTTGTTTTAGCCGAACTTGGCCCCGAAGAAAGGTTCAAAGAAAGAATCAGTCGCGCGGCGTCGACGGCACGGTGCCACCATCCACGGCGCGATCACGGCCGTTCGCACCACCGCCGCCAGTATCCATACCAAACGCTGCTTTGGCGAGCTCGGCGATACCGCCCAGGCTGCCGATTAGGCTCGACGCCTCGATTGGGAACAGGATGACGCGCTGGTTGGGCGCCGACGCCAAGTTGCCGATCGCGTCGATATAACGCTGTGCGACGAAATAGTTGACCGCCTGAATGTCGCCCGCGGCGATGGCTGCGGAGACCGCGCGGGTCGCCTCGGCCTCGGCGGCGGCCTCGCGCTCGCGCGCTTCGGCATCGCGGAACGCGGCCTCGCGGCGGCCCTCGGCTTCCAGGATGGTGCTCTGTTTCTGGCCTTCGGCGCGCAGGATGGCGGACTGTTTGTCGCCCTCGGCCGTCAGGATCTCGGCGCGCTTTTCGCGCTCGGCCTTCATTTGCCGGCCCATCGCTTCGACCAGGTCGTCCGGCGGCGACAAATCCTTGATTTCGACGCGATTGACCTTGATACCCCAGGCATTGCTGGCCTCGTCGATGACGCGCAGCAGGCGTTCATTTATAATGTCGCGCTTCGACAACACGTCGTCCAGGCTCATCGACCCGATCACGGTTCGAAGGTTGGTCAGCGACAAATTGGTCAATGCACGTTCCAAATCGCGCACTTCGTAGGCCGCTTTGGCCGGATCGACGATTTGATAGAAGGCGACGCCATCGGCGGTGATGGTCGCGTTGTCGTAGGAGATGACGTCCTGCGGTGGAATGTCGAGCACGGTTTCGCGCAACGACAGCTTGAAGCCGACCTTGTCGATAAAGGGAATGAGCAGGTTCAGTCCGGGCCGCATCGTGTGGGTGTATTTACCGAAGCGTTCGACCGTCCATTCCTGCGCCTGCGGTACCTGCTTGATACCGGATCGAATCATGACAATCGCGAGGATGACAACCGCGATGACGAAGATTGAAAATCCGTTGGGAATGAACGCTTCCATGATCAATGCCCCCTAAGCCGTGTTTCTGTTGCACTGCAATATATAGGTTATTTCCCGCCCGAATCTATCGATTTGTGAAAACTACTAAGAAATAACCATTATATTTCAATGGGTTAAAATAATTAATTGATAGATAACTAGAATGGAATTTCGTCGTCCAGGTCGCTCCCGCCGCCACCCCCGGTACCCTCGGCGCCCGCCATGGCCGGTTGCCCATAGCCCGGATCGCCGCCCTGTTCGGCATCGTATCCGCCGCCGCCGCCGCGGCTGTCGAGCATCGTCAACTCGCCGCGGAACCGCTGCAGCACGACTTCCGTGGAGTATTTCTCGACACCTTGCTGATCGGTCCACTTGCGGGTTTGCAACTGGCCTTCGATAAACAGTTTCGAACCCTTTTTGACGTATTTCTCGCAGACCTCGATCAATTTCTGATCGAAAATCACCACCCGGTGCCATTCGGTGCGTTCCTGGCGCTCGCCGGAATTTTTGTCATTCCATGATTCCGACGTGGCCAGGGATAAATTGCACACCCGGTCGCCGGAATTCATCGACCGTATTTCCGGATCGCGGCCCAGATTGCCGATCAGAATGACCTTGTTTACGCTGCCTGCCATCGGTGTCTCTCCTGATTATTGGGCCCGATTATTCGGGTGTTGCGAACGAACGAACCGCCCGTCCAATTGGCCGCCACCCTCGCACACGCCCCCGTAGCCTCACAAGCAAGGTTGACGGCGACTTGTCCACATATTCATCCCAAGATATTCTTGTTTTGTTCTCATTTCAAGTGGTCTATACAGACTCCCATTTCACGATCCGCGACACCATGATAAGGGTGCACCCGCCAACGGCAGCGGCGAACGGCTGCTTTGCCTAACATCACGCCTATAGTCACTGTGCAATGTTGAAAAAAATAATCGTTCGCGGCGCCCGCGAGCATAACCTGCAAAACGTCGATATCGAGCTACCGCGCGACGCTCTGGTGGTGATCACCGGGCTGTCGGGGTCGGGCAAATCGTCGCTGGCCTTCGACACCATCTACGCGGAAGGCCAGCGGCGCTACGTCGAAAGCCTGTCGGCCTATGCCCGCCAGTTCCTCGAGTTGATGCAAAAGCCCGACGTCGACTCGATCGAGGGCCTGTCGCCGGCGATATCGATCGAACAGAAGACGACGAGCCGCAATCCGCGCTCGACCGTGGGCACAGTCACCGAGATCTACGACTATCTGCGCCTGCTGTTCGCGCGCATCGGCATCCCCTACTCGCCCGCCACCGGCCTGCCGATCGAAGCGCAATCGGTCAGCCAGATGGTTGACATCGCCATGGCGATGGAGGAAGGCACCCGGCTCTATCTGCTGGCGCCGATCGCCCGGCGCCGCAAGGGCGAATACCGCCGCGAACTGGCCGAGTTGCAAAAGCGCGGGTTCCAGCGGGTCAAGATCGACGGCGAAATGTACGAGATCGATGAGGCGCCGACGCTCGACAAGAACTACTGGCACGATATCGAAGTCGTGGTCGACCGCATCGTCGTGCGGCCCGATTTAGAATCCCGCCTCGCCGACTCCCTCGAAACGGCGCTCGAACTGGCCGACGGGCTGGCCTTCGCCGAAAACGCCGAAAGCGGCGAGCGGACGATTTTCTCGGCCAAGTTCGCCTGCCCGGTATCGGGCTTCACCATCGAGGAGATCGAACCGCGGCTGTTTTCGTTCAACAACCCGCACGGCGCCTGCCCGGCGTGCGATGGCCTCGGCACCAAGGTGGTGGTCGATGCCGCGTTGGTGGTGCCTGACGAGAGTAAGAGTCTGCGCGACGGCGCGGTGGCGCCGTGGGCCAATTCGTCGAGCCCCTACTACGCCCAAACCCTCGATGCGTTGGCGCTGCACTACAAAGCGTCGCCCGGCGATCCGTGGCGCAAGCTACCGAAAAAGGCGCGCCAGGCGATCCTTTTTGGCTCGGGCGATACGCCGATCAAGATCGAATACGACGACGGCCTGCGCACCTACGAAACGACCAAGCCATTCGAGGGCGTCGTCAACAACCTCGACCGCCGTTACCGCGAGACCGACAGTTCGTGGGTGCGCGAAGAGATCGCCAAGTTTCAAACCACGTCGACCTGCGAGGTTTGCGAAGGCGCACGGCTGAGGCCTGAAGCGCTCGCGGTCAAGATCGACGGCCGCCATATCAGCCAGGTCACCGAGATGTCGATCGCCGCGGCCGCCGACTGGTTCGCCGACTTGCCTTCCCACCTCACCGACAAGCAACAGGAAATCGGCCAACGCATCCTGCGCGAGGTGAACGAGCGTTTGGGCTTCCTCAACGATGTCGGGCTCGAATACCTGACCCTCGACCGCGCCGCCGGCACCCTATCGGGCGGCGAAAGCCAGCGCATCCGCCTGGCCTCGCAAATCGGCTCGGGTCTGACCGGGGTGCTCTACGTGCTCGACGAACCGTCGATCGGGCTGCACCAGCGCGATAATGCGCGCCTGCTGGAGACCCTCAAACGCCTGCGCGACCTAGGCAACACGGTGATCGTCGTCGAGCATGACGAAGAGGCCATCCGCAGCGCCGACTTTCTGGTCGACATGGGCCCCGGCGCCGGTGTTCACGGCGGCGAAGTGGTGGCGCACGGCACGCCCAAGCAGGTCATGCAACAGGTCCAACGCAGTTTGACCGCGCAATACCTGACGGGGCTCAAACAAATCCCCGTGCCTGAGGTGCGGCGGTCCGGCAAGGACGGTCAGCTATTGCGGTTGATCGGCGCCACTGCGAACAATCTGCAGAAGGTCAACGCCGAAATTCCTCTCGGCACCTTCACCTGCATCACCGGTGTGTCGGGCAGCGGCAAGTCGTCGCTGATCATCGACACGCTATACCGCGCCGCCGCGCGCCAATTGATGAAATCGCGCGCCGCGCCCGGTCCCTTCACCGCGCTCGAAGGGTTGGAATTTCTCGATAAGGTCATCGATATCGACCAGTCGCCGATCGGCCGCACGCCGCGCTCGAACCCGGCGACCTATACCGGCGCCTTCTCGCCGATCCGCGACTGGTTCACCGGCCTACCGGAATCAAAAGCGCGAGGCTACAAGCCGGGCCGCTTCTCGTTCAACGTCAAGGGCGGCCGCTGCGAGGCCTGTCAGGGCGACGGCGTGATCAAGATCGAGATGCACTTCCTGCCCGATGTCTATGTCGAATGCGACTTGTGCAGGGGCAAGCGCTACAACCGCGAGACCCTCGAAGTGATCTATCGCGACAAGTCGATCGCCGACGTCCTCGACATGACCGTCGAGGAAGGCCGCGAGTTTTTCAAGGCGGTTCCGGCGATTCGCCACAAACTCGACACGCTGGGCCGGGTCGGGCTCGACTACATCCACATCGGTCAACCGGCGACCACGCTGTCGGGCGGCGAAGCGCAACGGGTCAAGCTGGCCAAGGAGTTGGCGCGCCGGGCCACCGGCAAGACGCTCTATATCCTCGACGAGCCGACGACCGGCCTGCACTACGACGACGTGCGCAAGCTGCTCGACGTGCTGCACGCGCTGGTCGAGCAAGGCAACACGGTGATCGTGATTGAGCATAATCTCGAAGTCATCAAGACCGCCGACTGGATCGTCGATTTGGGGCCCGAGGGCGGCGACAAGGGTGGCCGGGTGATCGCGTCAGGTACGCCCGAGGATGTTGCGCGCACCGCCGGCAGCTTCACCGGCGAATACCTCGCCGCCTACCTGCCGACGCAGGCCAGGAAAACCAAGAAACGAGCGTGACCGGTAAACCGTCCGTCGAAGTGTTTTACAACAGCGCCTGTCCAGTGTGTCGGGCCGGCATGGACGAGCAGCGCGGCGCATTGGAGAAAGCCGGCGCCGGTGGCGATGCCGTGTTCACCGATATCACGGCAGCGCCCGACGCGCTCGCCGGCAACGGTTTGACCCTGGATGACGTACGCCGTCATTTCTATCTGCGTGATGCCAGTGGCGCGCTCCACCGCGGCGCCACTGCCACCGCTATTCTATGGCGCATGACGCCGCGCCGCCGCTGGCTCGGCTGGTTGATATCGCGCCCCGTCCTGCGCACGATCGCCCGTCTGGGTTACGACTGGTTCGCCGACCGGCTGTACGCCTGGAACCGGCGCAAGGGCCGTTGGTAGTCCGATCGCAGTTCGGACCCATTAACCATAACGGAACCTATTCGCCGCCCGCGGTTTATCTTCGGGGCCAAAATTGCGACACTAGAGCGACGGTACAAGGCTAGCGATGCTGGCGAAACCGACCCTGGAGAGGTATTCCAATTGGACCTCAAAGGCACCGATACGATCCCGGAATCCGACACGGCCGTAGTCCACGAGATCGGACTCAACCTACGCGCGAGTCCGAAGGCCGTGGAAAGGCTGCTGGCGTCGCCACTTCTCGCCGCCGGTATTCCTGGTCTGGCAAGCAAACAGAGCCTCGAGGCCGCTTATTACGACACCCAAGATCTGCAGTTGCAAAAGCGCGGCGTGAGCCTGCGCGTACGT
>JAPUHN010000016.1 GCA_027297685.1 Alphaproteobacteria bacterium
AAGCAGCACCGTGCATGGCCAGTTGGTCGTCGTCCTTGGTGTGGAGAACCAGCAGGTCGATCTCTCGCTTGGCAATGAGTTCTCCGTATTCATCGACCCGCCGCCCCATGGCGACCACCTCATCGATCCTGATCGGCAAGCCTTGAGCGTCGATTTCCGCCCGGCAGGCGGCAATGAAATCCCGGGGTTCCTTCAACAATTGCTCGGCCAGGGTTTCTCGCGCAACGTCGGTATCGATGGCCGGTATCCTGGATACCGCATCCATGTAGCGTTCGAACACCGGTTGGCTTTCGATGTGCGTCAGCCAGCAAGTTCCGCCGGGTTCGGTGAAGGTCACGGCCATGTTGACCAACAGATTGTCGCCGGTGAGATGGTCGGTAATCGCCATTACCCGGTCGGTGTCCTGGATGCTGTGCGGCAGAGCGCGGTCGGCGTCAGGATGGGGCAGCACCAACACCGGCACGCTGGTAACCTGGGTCATCACGTCCAAATATTCACCCAGGCTGTGCGGCCATCGCCATGCCTCTGAATGAAGGTGCCGGTAGGTGACAATGAGGTCGGGCTTTCGTTCCTCGATGCTCGCCAACAACGCCTGAACGCTGCCGAAAGCATCCCCGGAAAGGGTATCCCACCGCGTGCCCGCTTCGTCGATCGCAGTGAGAAACGAGCGAACGCGACTCGTGATATTGGCAGTGTCGGCCTCATTCAGGTCGGTGACCAGCAGCACACGGTCGAACGTCGGGCGGTGATAAGTATAGACGGCTTTGTCCGCCGACTTGAAAACCGATTCGAACTGATCGAGCTTTGTCATCTCATCTATTCTCCGCCGTTAACATAGCCGCCTTCCAGGAGACGAGCCGCAAACGAATGGTGGGTCCGCATCACAAATGGCCGATCGCGCCAAACGAGGCAAAGGTTGGTTCATATGCAAACGGCTAAAAGCGGCCGTTCACCTGATGTCTCCTTCTGACCCCAAAGCGGACATAACGAAAAGGGAGAAATGATGATCCAATGGGCCGCCGCTTTCTGTCAAACCGCGATGGGAGAGTTTTTCCACTAGGCAAACCTTTTACGTCGTCTGATGCTGCCAAACGCTGTGTCCAAGGTCGCAATACACTTCGGTGCCACGCCCTCATTTTTCATGACATCAATATTTCGAAGCCGGGCTGTGCCTCGACGAAACGGCTATGCACGTCGATATAGGTTTCGCGATAGATGCGGTCGATCTCGGCGGCGGGCGGAAAGCCATCGCAGAAACCGGGATGGTCGGGCTCGATGCTGAGCGCGCCGGCGCGTTGCATATGGGCGATAAGCAGCCGCGGATCTTCCAGGCCGACCGCGATCCGGGTCGTGGTCGTGGTGATACCCGCTTCATGGAGGGCGGCTTGGCTAAGTTCGGAATGACTGGTCAGGGCCGGGCACAGCGCAGTTGTGTTGGTCTGACCGAGCGACACCTGAAACCCGATTGCCGGTTCCAGATTATCGTAGAAGCGCTTGAAAGCTGCGCGGCTGATCGCCCCATCGGTTCCGTTACCTTCGAAATCGATAGTGAAAAGCGGTGCGGGAAGGCCGAGAAACATGTGTCGTTCCATCAGCGGCGCGTTGTCGCTGCCCGGGGCCGCCGGACAGTTGACGTTGATAGCCGGGTGTTGCGACAGGATTTTCACCAGCACGGTCGTGTTGATGGCCTTTTGCAATACTCGGGACTCGAAGGTCCGCATGCCGGCCAGCACCTCGAACGCCTTGTCGGCATCCAGGAAGGCGCCCTTGATGTAATAGACATTCCAGAACAGCGTCCCGTCCCAACCGATGGTTTCCGGGGCGCCGGTCGGTCCCGGGATCTCGACGCTGTCGCCCTTGGGCAGGAACATTCGCTCCGCCTGGCCGATGACCACGCCCGCGGTTGTCGTCCCGCTGCCGGACAGGTCCTTGGTATAGGAATGGATAACGAAGTCCGGTCGCTCGGTCGGTTTGTCCGCCCGTAGCACCGGGTGCAGGAACGGCGTGCCGACGGTGGTATCGACCGCGACCATCCAGCCCCGCCCATGCGCGATTCTGGAGATCGCCGGCACATCGACGACGTAGCCGTGCGGGTTCGATGGTGATTCGAGAAAGACGTATATCCGCCGGCCATCTTCGAGGCGGTCGGCGTATTTCTCCTCCACCGCATCGAGCGCTGTCTCGAAGACACTGGCGTCGAACCCATCGAACCATTCGATGGCGATGTCGAGATTGCTCGCCTTCCCGAACCAGCCCTCCAGAAGCTGATAGGTGCCGCCATAGATATTGCGGCTGGACAGCACGATATCGCGGGCGCCGAGGAGGTGCGAAAACAGCCCGTCGATCGCCGCCATGCCTGAATTGAAATTCCACGCCATGTATTCAGACGCGCGCGCGCCGCATTCGATATCGACGATATGGTTTGCAAGGCTGATCGATGTTGGGTTGAGCAGCCGCGAATAGATCTCGTGCAGCGGCTCACGCCCCTTGAAGGCGTCCTCCACCCATTCCATGCAGGCAAAAAGGTATGTGGCCGTGCGGGTAATCACCGGGGTGGCGCTGAAGATCGCCGTGACATTGTCGAAAATCGGGTACGGCCCCTTGCAGGCGAACCCCGGTCTGTCGGTCATGATCGATTGATAGGTCCGCCGCATCGGATTCTGCAGCGAATCCAGGACCTTCGCGAGCTGGAAGCAGACGAACCTCTTGGCATTGAAATAGGCGATCCGGTCGGAGCGGTCGAGCGTCCCCAGCGTGTCGAAGGTGATTTTCCAGAGATCGTGGGTCGCCGCGTTGGCTTGGTAAAGCGTCTCGGCCAGCCGGCAAAGCGTCTGGCCATACTCGGTTGTGGGGTCGATCCCGAAATGGTGCAGCTGTTCTTCGGCGAGCGCCTTAGGCGCGGTTGCCGTCGTCGTGTTGCGCAGGGGGCTAATCTGCTGGAAGGGCGTGGTCATTTCCGTCATCCATGATCGTTTGTCGGAATCGGCGTCGATTGGGGCAAATTTTGCATTGCCACGTCAATCGGCTTTCTGTCTTAGAGTCGCCAGATTCTCATTCCAAGTGCAACACCGTATTCTCGGGAGTTGCAATGGGAAGGCATGATGCGGAGTGTACAGTATCGATGGGATGTACGCCTCCCACCGATGGCGTGACCCGCCAAATTGCAGTGATGCCAAGCGTACTGTTAATGTCAGCTACTGGCTAAAAGCAGAAGTTAACCCAATGTCCGCTTTTGATCCAAAGCGGACAGGTGCCGATCTCTGAGCGGGCTGGTTAGGATTTTATTAGCCATTACCAAATTAAGATCTGGCCGGCCTCAGACTTAGACACGGTGGGGGTCCGCGTCACCGCTTGACGGATCCCGGACAACGAGGAAGGTGGCGATGCTCGACCAGCCGGCTCCCATGTCCTTGGATGACTTCTCGTCATTCGGGATTGATGCTGAACGCGGTTTCCTCCCAACCGAAGATCCCTTACTGGAACTGCCGGCGCAGTTCGCGCCATGGGAAGAGATCGCCCATGACATGCCAAAGCTGATTGTTGCCGGACGTTTGCGGCATGCCGTCGAAGGCATGCCCCTGTTGTCCATGGCGGCGGTTGAGGACGAGCGGGCCCTGCGCCGCGCCATGATGGTGCTTTCCTATTTTGGCCATGCTTATGTGTGGAGTGGGGGTGACGTCGCCGGTCGCATTCCCGAGAACATAGCCGTTCCCTGGCACCAGGTCGCCACACGGCTCAGTCGCCCGCCGGTCCTGTCCTACGCCTCCTACGCACTTGACAATTGGGGCCGCATCGACCTGAACGGCCCAATCGAAATTGAAAATCTTACTATCCTGCAGAACTTCCTCGGTGGGGCGGATGAAGATTGGTTCATCCTTGTCCACGTCGATATCGAGGCGCGGGCCGCACAGGCGATCCGGGCAATCCCAGCCGCACTTGAGGCGGCAGCGTGTCAAGACGCGGATGGGCTCGAAACACAGCTTAAAGAAATTGAAGCCAGCTTGGCGGCCATGATCACAACGTTACGCCGGATGCCCGATTATTGTGATCCCTATATATATTTTCACCGCGTACGACCCTATATCCACGGCTGGAAAGACAACCCTGCGGTTCCCAATGGGGTGGTTTACGAGGGCATCGAGGCCTATGGCGGCGAGGCGCAGAAGTTCCGTGGGGAGACGGGGGCACAAAGCGGAATCATTCCGGCTATCGATGCCGCGCTTGGCGTCGCTCACGAACGCGATAAACTGCGGGTCTACTTGATGGAGATGCGCGAATATATGCCACCCGGCCATCGCGCCTTCGTCCATGAGATCGAACGTCAATCAACACTTCGGACATTCGTCCATGGCTCTGGTGTCCGGCGACAGTCCCTGGTGTCGGTGTACAACGCTTGCTTGCGACGGGTTGAGGAATTCAGATACATCCATCTTGAATATGCCGCCAAATATATCTTCCGACAAGCCGAGAACTACACCAACTCAAACAGCGTCGGCACCGGAGGAACGCCATTCATGCCGTATTTGAAAAAACATCGCGATGAAACCTGCGATGGGTTGTTAGAGACGGATGGGGCAGACGAAAACGAAATACCCTGAGGCAACCAAACCATAATCCCGCAATACGGCAATAGGCCATGCTCCCATTGCCATACAACCTCAATTTCGGCGTGTTTCGGCGTTATTTTAGAATCCGTCAAATTGCCCTTCTGGCCGTGGGTACTGAAAAGCAGTGATTTCAGCACCTGTCCTCTAATGTCTGCTTTTGACCCAAAGCGGACATTGGCGGTCCCGCGAAAAGTAGATGATATCCGCACCCTCGCCCTGAATTTTTTTAGCCGACGTGGCGGTATCTTTAACTTGACCAAGAGTTGGCACACAATAGCTTCCTACACGGCAAAGGGAACGGATCGCATGTGGCCCAATCGTGAATTGCTCAACCTCATCGGCATCGATCTGCCGATCATCCAGGCACCCATGGCGGGGGCGAACGGCTCGGCCATGGCGATTGCGGCGTGCGAAGCGGGGGCGCTGGGCTCGCTCCCTTGCCTTATGCTGGACGGGAACAAGGTGCGGGCCGAAATCGGCGTCATCCGCCAGCAAACGGCGAAGCCCGTGAACGTCAACTTCCTCGCCGCCTTCGCCTCCTAAAAAAATATTCGCAGCGCGCAGGAACGGCCCATGAAAATGCGAAATGTGGCTTTGAGTATTGTGGCATTCGGCGTTGTCGGAGCGATTGCCGGGGCGTCTTTCGTCGGCGGCTTCGCGGTCGGCCGTCCTGATGTCCAGGCGGTCGACTACCCCCAAAAGGTGGTTGACAAGCTTCTAGGTTGGTCATCGCTAAGAGTGCGGGTCACGCCGGACCAGTATAAGACGCAGTACGATTCCATTTTTCTTCTGCTTGGCGGCGAAATTGGCACCGTGCCCGTAGAGCGTTCCGGCACCGGCGGCGGGCTAACTTCGTTCGGCGAGGCCATCCTGCTGATAACGCACGAGGGGCGATTCTTCGCGGCTCGCTCCGCGAGCGACATCAAGGAATTGCCGATCGAGGCACCGCAAAACGGGCTCGCCGCGTACCGGCAGGCGGCAGAATCCGAGCGCTTTAAGCATTTTACGCATGATTTTGGCAAATTCCGGTACAACGACATTCTCTACTATCGGTCGGACGTTGGGCACGGTCTAGCGGTGTCCTATACGGAGTTTCTCGAGAACCAAGCCTGCTATGGCACAGCGATCGCGGTTCTGACGCTCGATCCGGATGTTCGATCCGTCGAGCAGATTTCCGCACGCGAGGAGGATTGGGACGTCGTCTATCGGACTCGGCCGTGTCTGCCGCTAAAAGAGCAGTGGCGGGCCATCGAAGGCCACATGGCCGGCGGCAGAATCGCTTTCCGCGCCCCAGCGACCATTTATCTGGGCAGCGGCGATTATAATTGGGACGGCGTGTACGCGCCGCAGGCGATCGCTCAGCGGCCGGACATGCCCTACGGCAAGGTCATCGCCATCAATCTGGCCACTCGCCAGGCTCGGATCGTCTCCCTGGGCCACCGCAACATGCAGGGCATCGTGTTCGACCGGAACGGTCAGCTCTGGGTTGTCGAGCACGGCCCGCGCGGCGGCGACGAGCTCAACCGAGTGGTGGAGGGAAAGAACTACGGCTGGCCCGAAGAAGTGCTCGGCACGATGTACAGCACGCTCCCATGGCCCAACACCCTGTCGTATGGAAGACACACGACGTTCACGGCACCCACCTTCGCTTGGCTTCCGTCGGTCGCCATCTCCAGCCTCACTCTAATTGAAGGGTTCGACGCGAGCTGGGACGGCGACCTCCTCATGGCGACGCTCATGCGCCAAAGCCTGTATCGCATTCGGATCAGGGACAATAGGGTGATGTTCGCCGAGCGGATCCCTATCGGCAAGAGAATCCGTTACGCCCATCAGCATACCGACGGCCGTCTGGTACTGTGGACCGACGACAAGAACCTAATCTTTCTAACCGTCACCCAAAGGAACGTTGCGGCAAAGTTCCTGCAGGACCTGATCGCAAAAGCCGGCTACGACGACGATCAGCGGAGACGAGTCGAACAGGCGCTCGCGGTTTGCATGGAGTGCCACACTTTCGAACATGGCGGGGACGCGAACGGCCCCAACTTGGCCTCCATCTTCAATAGGCCGATCGCCCGGTCCGACTTCGGCAATTATTCCGACGCGCTCAAGGGGCACGGCGGCCGCTGGACGCGTGAGGAACTCATGGCATTTCTGAACGACCCGGCCGCCTATGCGCCGGGCACGGTGATGCCGGATCCAGAGATCGACGATCCGTTCGTCCTCAGTGCACTGATCGATCTGATGGAGGGGCTCGGCAAAATAGCGGGAGTCCCCAAGTAGGCACTCGCCCGAGATGCGCGTGTACAGCGCTGCCCGAGTCACCACAGGCCGCCGAGGGCGAAGCCGGCGCGCGGCCCAGCGATTTTGCAAGATTTCGGACTTCTGTCACTCGTGGCTCTATGTCCGCTAATGGCTAGGAGCGGCCGTTCAGCGGTGTCCTCTCGGACTTCCGCTGTCGGCCAGAAAGCAGCCCTTCGTGCCCCAATGTCCGGTTTACGCCAAATTGCGTCAGCTTCAGGTCAGAGAGCGGACCCGGCGCTGAAGGCCCGTTTTCGTCGGCTTTTGACCCTAAGCGGACATTCATTGGATTATGCGGTTCACGGACTCCAACGCGGCGGTGCCGGTCACATCCCAGGCGCTTTATCCACCTCCTAAACCAGGCTTCACATTACCCCGCATCGACGGCACAACCGGCGCAGGTTACGCCCCGCCCAGGCACGTAATCGCCGTCGCGGGCTCTCGGGCGGGGGGACGTGGCCGTCCCGAGGCTCATAGCCCAATACGCGGCGGGTCTCGCTCAGGTCCCATCGCATGCCCGCATTGCTCGACATCACGTTGAGTACGGCGAACTGGATATTTTCCGCGTCGATGGCCTTTTCCACGGCTTGGCATAGGTCCCTGTTGCTAAGCCACATCCTCTGGAACCAATGATTTGAATCAGGATTGGGACGGTTCTCGCCTGCACCGACCGCACCGATGCGCAAACAGATCACGGAAAGACCGTGTCGGTCGGACAAAAGCATGGCGAAGGGCGGTGGGGAGCGGGGCGGCCCGCGGTTTTAAGCACGGGAACGGCAATACCTGGGTTTGGTTCGCAAAC
>JAPUHN010000160.1 GCA_027297685.1 Alphaproteobacteria bacterium
GAATATGGCTCTTGAATTTTTTCACTTCTGAGATTTTCTAATTGTGCCTTAAATTTTTCTTAATTGGGCGGCGGCGCCCCTAGGACGCCCCCCGCCCCCATCACGGGCTCGGTGAAAAAAGCGCCGACGGTCTCTGGCCCCTCCGCCTGGATCAGCGTGTCCAGATCGTTTGCCAGACGGCTGGCAAAGTCTTCTTCGCTCTCGCCCGGATCGGCGAAGCGGTAGTGGTGTGGCGGCGTAATGTGCAGGAAACCGTCGAGCGGCAGGCCGAAGGAAGCGTGGTTGTAGTGCATGCCCGACAGGCTGGCCGCGGCGATTGTGTTGCCGTGGTAGGCTTGGCGGTGAGAGATAAGCTTACGCCGCTCGGGCTGGCCCAACGCGGTCCAGTAGTACCAGACGATGCGCACGGCGCTGTCGTTCCCCTCGGAGCCTGAATTGGCGAACCAGATCTTCGACATCGGCACCGGCGCGATCTCGAGTAGTTTCTCCGCCAAATCGATTACCGGCGAATGGCTCTTGTGATTGGTCAGATGATAATAGGGCAGGCGGCGCATCTGCTCGGCCGCCGCCGCGACCAGGCGCTCCTGTCCGTAACCCAGCGAAATGCACCACAAGCCAGACATACCCTCGATGTATTTCTTGCCGTGGATGTCGGTTACCCACACGCCTTCTCCTTCCGCAACGACGACCGGGCCCTGCTCCAGGTGCGTCTTGAGGTTGGTCAGCGGATGGATGATCGACGCAGCATCGCGCGCCTCGGGCGAATTGGGCCGGGGTGATTTATTCTCGCTCATTTGGGCTGTTTTTGTCGTTTTGCTATTTGGGCGGTTCTGCTACTCAGCGGCTTCCTGCAACCCGTCGGACACGGCGATATTCTCCGGTTGGATTTCGTAGCCCGACGCTTTCGCCTGGACTTCGATCAGCGCGGCGAAATCGGCGTCGCCGTAGCCGAGACCGATCAGGCTCTGCAGGATATCGCGGGTGAGGCTGGTGACCGGCATTGGGACTTCCAACTTGCGCGCCGTCGCGAGCGCCAGTTCCATATCCTTGCGCAACATCTTGCAGGTGTGGGTGGCAGTGAAATCAAGGTTTACCAGCGCGGGGGTTTTGTAGGTGGTGAACACCGAACCCATGACGCTCTTATTTAGAAAATCGAGGAACGCGTGGCGTGCCACGCCGCCTCTTTCGGCGAATACGGTAATTTCGGCCAGGTTTTGCGCCACCACGGCGAGCATGACGTTGTGCGCGAGCTTGGCGATGCGGCCAGCGTCGCCCTCGCCGAGGTAGGTCACGCCACTGCCGATCTGCTCCAGATACGGCTCGACCAGGTCGTAGGCGTCACGCGGGCCCGAGACGCCGAGCGTCGATTTGCCGGCCTTGACGGCGTGGCCGTTACCGGTGATCGGCACCGCGAGAAATTGTGTGCCCTTGGCGTTCGCGGCAGCTCGAATCTCGTCCGATGTCTCGGGAGATACAGTCGAGGAATCGAGCAAAATCTGAGGGCTGGCGTCGCCGGACAACACGCCGTTTGGGCCGATCACCATTTCACGCAACGCCGTATCGTCGGTGACGATGGTGTAGACGATGTCGCGGTCGGCCAGATCGGCTGGCGTGTCGACGACGGTGACGCCCAAGGGCTCAGCTTTTGCCTTCGTGCGGTTGTAGACCGTCACGTCGACGCCGGCGGCGATGAGCCGGGCCGCCATGGGGTAGCCCATTTTGCCGGTGCCGATCCAGCCAATGGTATGTGAATTGAGGTTTTCGGTTGCCATGCTCTCGCTCTCTGTATTTCGTAAGGGTGATTTTTGTCCAGGATAGCAGGAGCGGCGGTATACCGCTCAAATTTTCTGGCGTATAGGAGGACCGCTAAATCGCGATCCCAACCACTGTTGTCCGCCGTTGCCTCGTGTCCAAATTTGCTGTTAATCCACCGCCGACCGAATTTGTCGAATTGACCGATGCGGCGCGCCGGAACCATCTTGCCGGATTTCTCGCCGACGCGCCGGAACCGCAGGTAGTCTGGGTGTTTGGCGCCGGGTCGTTGATGTGGCGTCCCGGGTTCGACGCCGCCGAGGCGCGTAACGGCACGTTGCATGGCTATTCCCGCCATTTCAGCTTTTGGACCATTCGGGCGCGCGGCAGACCGGGAAACCCGGGGCTCGGCTTGGTTCTCGAACCCGGGGACACACAGTGCCAAGGCAAGGTTTTCCGCCTAAAGAGCCAAACGCGTGATGACGACCTCGACGAACTTTGGCGTCGGGAAATGTTCGGCGGCGTATATATTCCAACCTGGTGTCCGGTCGAGACCGGTGCCGGCACGGTGCAGGCGATCTGTTTTGTCGGCAATCGCGCGCACGCCAATTATGCCGGCCGGCTGCCGGAAGACGAGGCCGCGGCGATCATCGCGCGCGCCGAGGGCGAATTGGGACGGTGCCGCGAGTATCTCGATTTGCTGGTCGAGGCGCTCGAGCGCGAGGGTCTCGAAGACCCGGCGATGGTGCGGCTGCGCGGCCTCGTTGACCGTCACGAGGTCGACCGACACGAGAAGCAGGGGCGATGACCAAGCGAGAGCAGCGCGCGCCGGCGGCCGAGCGCAACCGTTCGGTGATCCTCGACGTGCTGCGGGAAGTATTGCCGGCTACGGGAACCGTGCTCGAAGTCTCCAGTGGGACCGGCCAGCACGCAGCATATTTTGCGCCCGAGTTGGCGCCGCGCCGCTGGCAACCCAGCGAGTTCGACCGTGCGCTGATCGGCAGTATCGAAGAATGGGGCGCGCGCGTACCGTCAGCGAAATTGTTGCCGCCGATAACGCTCGACGCATGCGCTGCGATTTGGCCGGTCGAACAAGCGCCGCCGGAACCACCCATTACCGCCGTTGTAAATATCAACATGATCCATATTGCACCCTGGCAGGCCTGTCTTGGTCTGCTGGCGGGCGCCGGCCGCATACTGCCGCCACAGGGGATGCTGTATCTGTATGGCCCCTACCAGCGCGGTGGCGCCCACAATGCCTCCAGCAACGAAGACTTCGACCGGTCGCTACGCGCGCGCGATCCCCAGTGGGGCGTACGCGACCTCGATGAGGTCGAAGCCGCCGCGAAATTGGAAGGTTTGGTGCTCGAACGGGTGATCGAAATGCCGGTCAACAATCTGTCGGTGATATTTCGCAAACCGGCGTGATCAACTTTCGCGTCGGTCAGCCCTGGTTCGGTACCCTGCGGCCGTTCCTATCGCGCTTGCGTTGACCCCATCCTTCGACAGGCTCAGGATGAGGACACGCTTTGACTGGTTTCCTCCACCTCACACTGAGCTTGTCGAAGTGCGAGGGGGACCGAGTAGCTATTTCAGCAAACGAGCCGGTCGATTTGATGGGGGAGCAGCCGTCATGACGTGGACCGACAAAAAATTCGCCGAGGTCAATGGTCGCCGCATGGCTTATGTGGAAACCGGCAAGCTCGATGGCGACCCTATCGTATTTCTGCACGGCAACCCGACGTCGAGCTATCTGTGGCGCAACATCTTTCCCTATATGACCGGTCTGGGGCGCTGCATCGCGCCCGACCTTATCGGCATGGGCGATTCCGACAAATTGCCAGACAGCGGCCCGGACCGTTACCGGTTTGTCGAACACCGCGAATATCTGTTCGCGCTCCTGGACGCTATCGGCGTTAGCCAGAACGTGACCCTGGTCATTCACGACTGGGGCAGCGCGCTCGGCTTCGATTGGGCCAACCAGCACCGTGATGCGGTCAAGGGCATCGCCTATATGGAAGCCATCGTGCAGTCGCGTACTTGGGACGATTTCCCCGAGCGCGCCCGGCCAGCCTTCGAGGCGTTTCGCTCGCCCGCCGGCGACAAGATGGTGTTGGAGGAGAATTTCTTCGTCGAGCGCATGCTGACCGGCTCGATCCTGCGCGACCTTACCGACGAAGAGATGACTGAATACCGCCGCCCGTTCACCACGGCCGGCGAATCGCGCAGACCGACCCTGACCTGGCCGCGGCAAATCCCCATCGACGGCGAACCGGCGGATGTTACGGCGATTGTCGACGAATTTGCGGCGTGGATCGCCACCTCGGAAATACCGAAATTGTTCATCAACGCCGAACCTGGCGCCATTCTATCCGAAGGGCCGAGCCGCGATTTCTGCCGCACCTGGACCAACCAGACCGAGGTGACGGTCAAGGGCTCGCACTTCATCCAAGAGGATTCGCCCGACGAAATCGGCGAAGCAATTGCTAATTTTATCAAAGAGTTAGGATAATTACCGATCAGGGCCGACAGGACTAATCCTTAAATTTGTCTAAAAAGCCTTCCGCTGTCCGGGCGCACAAATAAAGGCCCCGCCGGAGCGGTGCCAATTCGGGTGCCAATTTCGAAGCGTCCGACGCATTCGCCAACGCGGTTGGCGACGCATGGGCCGCGTTGAGGTTGCCGAGGGCGCTCGATAAGCTGCCGTGACCGTTATGGGTGAATTCAGCATCAAGGCTCTCATTGTCATCGTTGCCGTGGCCATTATCATGGCCATATCCATTGCCGTTGCCGTGATCGGTATGACCGACCCCATTACTGCCGCCGTGGCGGCCGCCATTACCGCCGCTACTGCCAGCACCTCCGCCACCGCCTTTGGCGAAAGCGGATTTGATTTCCGGTGCGTAGTCCGACTCAAGCCGACGGGCGCGGCACTGAGGACAATAACGGTAAAACCGGCAACTACCAGGCAACTAATCGAATGGCGTGCGTGTGTCACGGTCGTCACTTCAAAGATTTCTCGCCGTAGGCCTGAGCCGCGATACCGTTCAGGGGCTAGGGTGTTAGTCCAATGCTAGCC
>JAPUHN010000161.1 GCA_027297685.1 Alphaproteobacteria bacterium
AACGACCTCCAGTTCTGGCCATCAGAGTAGCCATGCGGGGCCTCCGAAGCAACGCTGAAGCCAATGCAGGTGGGCAGGGCGCTCCGCATTAGCCGTCAGCCAGCGATTTACTAGCTTTTGCTGAAGGGCAGGTTTTGGCTAGGAGCGGCATTGCAGGCCGGTCGATTTTTGCGCCCGCACGACACCGGAAAGCCGACCTCGATCTTACACTATCACCAATAGTGTACGATTTTTCGTCCGGTATACCCGAGCATTTTTACTTATTAAACTCAATTTCTTACGGGACTTTGCCGAAAATCTTACACTACCCCAGGGAAGTGTAAGATTTTGAGTTCTGCGGCCTTTACGACAGAGGCGGTGATTTGCCGTGAATGCTATGTCAGCATTGGGGCATTACCCACCGTAATCACCCACAGCAGTTCACGACAGATATAGCACCAAAAGAAGATGTGAGACGTTACTCATTAGCCGCTCAAACTGTCCTATTTTTGGCTAAAAATAGGACAGTTCACCGAACCTTTGTCCAACGGTGTCATGAGTGTAATCGCTGCTGATAACACTCAGCAAGATCGTCGCAAAACCGGTCCCCAAACAATTGTCACCGACATTGTTCGCGATGTCCGTTATGGGTCAAAAGCGGACGAAAACTCCAACCCGAATAATGTCCGTTAACGGGTGTAAAGCGGACGAAATCTGGTGTTAAGCGGACATCGGTGATTGCATGTCCGCTTTTAGCCATAAGCGGACGTCAACGAGCTCCACGTTGATACATACCTATTACTTGCGCACGGTCGCCTGTGATATTACGACGCTAATGAAGGCGCGATCTGCAAATCTCGCCCAACCACAAGATCACTCTCCTTTTATGCTACGTTGTTGGTGGTAGCGGGATAGTCGAGGTCGCAATGGCCAAACTTGCCGCGCCAGACACGCTCTACGCACAGTCCGGCGATTTAAGCATCGCCTATCAGGTCTTCGGGCATGGCAGCCGCGACCTTGTATATGTACCCGGTATCATTTCGCATGTTGAGCTAGCTTGGGAAGATCCATTCGTAGCGGCATTCTTGCGCCGTCTCGGGGACGCCTTTCGTGTCATCGTATTTGATAAGCGCGGTCAGGGTATGTCCGACCGGATCGAAGGGGTTTCGAGTCTTGAAGAACGGATCGATGACCTACGAGCGGTGATGGAGGCCGCTAGCTCGGCGCGAGCCACGATCTTCGGTGCCTCAGAAGGCGGACCCTTAAGTATCCTTTTTGCGGCAAGCTATCCCGAAAAGGTCGAGAGGCTTGTGCTCTGTGGTGCAATGGCCCGCTTTGTTGGTTCAGAGGATTATCCTCATCGACCAAAGATTGAGGCCTACATCGACGATTTTGTGGCGGCATGGGGGAAAGGTGCTTTGGCGCCCTTGATGGAGCCCGACCGCGGCTACGAACCTGGTTACCCAGAAGTACTGGCCCGATTTGAACGCATGAGCGCGACCCCAAGCTCTATTCGCAAGTACCTGTTAGCCAACGAACGCATTGACGTTCGGCCGATCCTTTCGGACGTTCGCTTACCGACGCTAATTATCCACCGTCGTAAGGATAGGGCGGTCGCCCGAGACAACGGCCGTTATCTTGCAGACAATATTCCGCGGGCCATTTATCTGGAACTCCCGGGCCGCTCCCATCTCCCCTGGCTCGGTGATGCCGAAATGATCGTCGAGGCTACCGTACGATTCGCCGAGGCGGTTGCGCCAGAACATGCGAGCAAAGACTTCGACCAACGAAGATTGGCGACCGCGCTATTCACGGACATTGCCCAGTCGACGGCACAGCTCGCTGCCATGGGTGATCAACGCTGGCGGGAAGTGCTCGACCGGCACGACCGAGTGGTAGATGACCTGGTCAACAATTTTCGCGGCAACATCATCAAGAATACTGGCGATGGCATCCTAGCGTTGTTTGACGGCCCGGCGCGCGCGATACGCTGCGCAGAGCAACTAATCGCTGAGTTAGATGCCATTGGTCTCGCCGTACGCGCCGGCCTGCATATTGGCGAGATAGTGCAGCGCGACGATGACGTCACCGGTCTCGCCATTAATATCGCTGCACGAGTGATGGATCAGGCGGAGGCAGGTGAAGTACTCCTGACCCGCACCCTAATGGACTTAACGGGCGGCAGCGGAATCGGTTTCATTCCCGCCGGCACGCACGAACTTAAAGGCATACCTGGTTCCTTTGACCTGTTCCGCCCTGCTGACACGGACTAACTTTTTTCCAACGCCGTTCTACGGAGCGTAATGTCCGCTTTTCCGGTATTTATGTCCGCTTTACCCCCGATAACGGACATTCCAGACTGACTCGTCAATGTCCGTTAATAGCCAATAGCTGCCGTTCAGCAAAAGCTAATATATAACTGGCAGTCGGGTCATAGCTGTTGCGGATCGGCACATTGCGATGCCGCTGGAGAAGCGCCGACCACCGCATGATAAGCGGTCACTCCAATCAACTCCGAGGATCCGGAATATCATGGTGCCGGCTTCACGTTTGTGCTGACGTGCCGAATTGGACCTGCTCAACCGAAAACTATATTACCTGGTTCAAACGGGGTTTCCAGAACGGCCGGAATAGCTCGATCTTAGGGCACCGGTTCATGACGACCTTCAGGCCCGCCGCTTCCGCCAGCCGCGCTGCCTCGTCATTGCTCACGCCGATCTGCATCCAGACCACCTTGGCGCCGATTTCGATCGCTTCCACGGTGACGTCATAGGCGGCCTCCGAGGTCCGGAACACCTCCACCATGTCGACCGGCCGGTCGATCGAGGAGAGCGATTCGTGGCATTTGAGGCCGCGGATTTCGCTACCGGCTTCGCTGGGGTTGACGGGGATCATGTCATAGCCCGTTTCGTGCAGAACGCGCAGCACGCCGTAGCTGAACTTTGCCGGGTCAGAACTGGCGCCAACCATGGCGATGGTCTTTACCTCTTTCAGAATACCGGCCAGGTAATCCGCCGGATACTCTTCGTCATGGTTCATCGCGTCTCTTCCATCTGTCTCGCGCCGGTCCGGATGCCGGGCTTCAACTCTTCAAGCCGGAGCGGGCTCTGGAACGGGTTGCGGTACAGCTTGTCGTGGCTTTCGACGCCGACATCGAGCGTGCAGTCGCTCTGCGGCCGCGCTACGCACAACAGTACATAGCCATCATATAGCTGGCGGCCGTTGAGGGCGACACCGTCGCGCTGATCGACGGCGCCATCAAGCAGCCGCGCCGCGCAGGAGATGCACCCGCCATAGCGGCAGCCATAGGGCAGCGACACGCCATGCCCTTCCAGGGTATCGAGCAGCGGTTCGTCGCTCGCGACCTCGAATGATCGCCCTCCCCGGTTAGAGATGGTGATAGTGAAGCGCCCGGCAGCGCCGCCCTCTGGCTCCGTATTATTCGCCGTCGTCATTGCGGGCCTATACCCAGATGTCCGAGGTGCAGTCGCCGCCCGGATAGCGCGTCTCGTGACAGCGTGCCGGCCCATTCGGCTCCGTGCCGAAATCAACAAAAAAGTCGGGGTTGATCGACATGCCGCCCTTGTCCGTATCGCAGTCGATCATCAGCATGCAACCGCCATTCTCACGGATATTGGGATAGAACTGGTTGTCCCAGGTCGAGAACAGGGATGTGGTGACGTAAAGCCGCTTGCCGTCGAGCGAGAGTTGGATCATCTGCGGCCCGCCGGTGATATTACGGCCGTTCACTTCCGGCGCCTTGCCTAGCAGACCACCCATCCAGACCTGGCCGGTCAGCCGGGGATTGGACGGATCCGAGATATCATACTGGCGCAAATCGCCGTGCAGCCAGTTCGAAAAATAGAGAAACCGGTCGTCCATCGAGATAAGAATGACGGTAATCAGGCCGGGCACCGGAATCGGCCATTCCGGATGGCGTTCGTTTTCGACGTCGATGACCTTCTCGACGATCCACGCGTCATCCTTCTTGTACCAGTGGATCACGTTCGAGGAGAGCGCGGCGCCAACGAAGCCGTGGCTGGAATCCGGGTCATGGTGAAAGCGCACTTCGAGCGGGACCAGACCATCCTCGCCGAGATAGACCGTGTTTTCGACGCTCTTTTTCTCGAAATCCCAGAAGTGAATCTCGCGGCCATATTTCAGGTGACCGACTTCTTCGAGGTCGAACCCCGGCATAAAGGTGTTCGGCGCAGCCCATTCGCTGGAGACCATGACGTTGTGGCGCGGCTGGTACCAGAAATCATAGTTGAACTTCATGCCGCCGAGGTCGTTCTCCCAGCGCCCGACGATCTCGAAATCCTCGTTGAGGTGCAGGAACCCGCCGGGGGCCTCGCCCGCCGCATCGCCGAGCATCGAGATGATGATATCGGTGCCCAGGCAATGCACCGTATGCGGCGCCGAAAGGTTGGTTTTTTCCTTGATCTCGGCGCCTTCGATCACCTTGTGCAATCGCGGGTTTTTCGGATCGGTTGCGCAGTCGACGATATGCAGGTTGGTGCTGCGCACGCCTGGCACAATCAGATAGCGCCGCTCCTTGGTCGGATCGTCATGACATGACGAGCAGGCGTTCCACCCCATATGGTGCAGCTCATCGCCGATCCCAGGCATCTCCAGCCGGCTGATAACCTGCGAATAGGTCGGACTGTCGGGGTCGGCATCGATCGTCGCAAGATAGTCTGGTTTCTGGATGCCGGTGCCGATATATAGCGCGACCGTATAAAGCAGCAACTCGCGCGGCGCTTTCATCGCCTCGGTCGGCGAGGCATAGCCCGGACCGCTGCACTTGTCATTTCCAGTGTCGGTCATGTCTTTCCTGCCCTTCGTGCACTTGTCAGACGGCCGGGATTGTTGGTTTACCGACTACGTCGGCAGCCAAGATGGCCGCAGCACGACGCTGGACGCGCTCTTCGGCCATTAACTGGCTTCTCCACAAATCGTGCGAATACTAAGGTGGGCGAGCGGAGCTGTCCACGAACGCCGATGATGTCCGCTTAGGGTCAATAGCGGACGAAAACCCCAATCCGAATAATGTCCGCTATTGGGGGTAAAGCGGACGAAAAAACGCAATAAGCGGACATTGGAGCGTTAGACGCATTTAGTGCACCACCCCGCTCGTCTCCGTCGCCTGCATTACCTCAATAGCCTTGATGACCTTGTTGTCCCTACCAAAATTCATATCCGGACATAGGCATGGTGAAGCCCACCGAGCTTCGGCAAAGGCGTGACCGTGCCACTGCAGTACACCGGCCGCTCGAACGGCGTATCCTTATCCAACCCGAGATGGGTCCGCCAGGAATTGTAATAATCGGCATATTCGCGAAGCAGCCGACGTAAATGGCCTTCGCTTAGCACGATTACGTGGTCCAGCAGGTCTTGTCGGATCGATCCGATGACACGCTCGACATAGCCATTTTGCCAGGGCGACCGCGGGGCGACGGGTCGGTCCCGGATGCCCATCGCGGTCAGGCGTTCGCGGAAGACCCTCCCATAGGCGCCGTCGCGGTCGCGCAGCAGATATCGCGGTGCCATGTCCCACGGAAAGGCTTCTACGATCTGACGCGCAATCCATTCGGTGGTCGGATGGTACGTAACGGCGACGTGGGCGATCCGGCGCCGTTCGTGACCGAGAATGACCAGCCCGAATAAAAGCTTGAAGCCGATGGTTGGAACGACAAATAAGTCGACGGCGGCGATGCCGTCAGCATGATTCCGAAGGAAAGTGTGCCATCCCTGAGACGGTGGCCGTCTGCCCCTGGCCATGTACTTCGCCACCGTCGACTGCGAGACATCGATCCCGAGCTTGAGCAGCTCTCCGTGGATCCGCGGCGCACCCCATAGCGGATTGGCAACGCTGATCTCCCTGATCAGCCGTCTTACATTTGCCGGCACACGTGGCCGTCCTGCTCTGCCTCGAGATTTATGCTTCCAGAAAAGCCGGAACCCTGCCCGGTGCCATCGCACCACCGTTTCCGGACGAACGATTGAGATCGACCGCAGAACATCTGGCTGAACACGATACACGGCCGCAAAAAACAAGCGGTCCCAACGGGTAAGCTTCGGCCGACATCCAACCTGCCGCCGCAGCACAGCGACCTGATGACGGAGCACCAGGATGTCGGCCTCTCCGGACGACCCGACAACAGCGTGCCGGAACAGACCCCAGATAATCAATTTCAGGAAATCAAACATCGCCGACGGATCGTTGCACGATCCATCATACGGTCAAGCCCAAACACGCGGATGAGATATTTGGTAGGGACAGGTGCGGGTGCGCGCGTTGCCGGGGTATGGGCGGAGTTGCGCAATGGGTATTTCGATTAAATGTGGATTAGCCATGAACTGGCTCCTTTCAAGAGGAGCCATCAGGCTTAACTGAAGGCTCCGACAGGAAGACGTGGCCGCAGTCGGCGACCGGTCCGTGTCGGATTTTTAATGGACGTCTCAGCGCTTACTCGCCGAGAAATTCAGCCCAATAAGGAAATGTATGGCAATCGGATGATGAGTTGCAAGCGATTAAGAACTAATTTTGCGCCTAGCCCAATCGTCGGTTTCGCGGTCGTCGTTGGAAGCCAGCACACGCCCAGTTAATCTGACAATGCCTAAGGCACCCGGCGCGGTTCCTTAACCTTCGGCGATGCGCTCACTGAATGGCGCCAGCTAGCTACGTGAGAATCTTGAAACTTCCGATCAGCCAGCTCACACCCAGTTAATCTGACAATACCGTTTAAACAGTTCCGATGGTGGTCGGATTTGGGTACGGTTGGCGTCGATTTGAAGATTATCTCGGAAATGTCAGATTATGCTGAGCGCCGAACAAAACAAGCGGATCACCGAAACCGGGCTGGGGACGCGCTGCGGCGATCTCATGCGCCGCTACTGGCAACCGGCTGCTCTGGTTGAGGAGTTTGACGCGGCGCGGCCGGTAGTTCCGGTGACCCTAATGGGCGAAAGGCTCGTGGCATTCCGCGACGAAACCGGTGCGTACGGTCTGGTCGACCGGCGCTGTCCGCACCGGGGTGCCGATTTATGCTTTGGCCGACTTGAAGATGGCGGTTTGCGCTGCACCTTTCACGGCTGGCTGTACGACCGACATGGTGCCTGCCTCGAGCAGCCCGCCGAACCACCCGGCAGCAATTTCCATAACAAGATAAGGCTTAAATCCTATCCGGTCCGCGAGGCCAACGGCATCGCCTTTGCTTATCTGGGCGATGGTGATCCACCGCCGCTGCCCATTTGCGACGCGTTGACCGCGCCCGACAGCCATAGTTTCGCCTTCAAGGGCTTGGTCGATTGCAACTGGTTACAGGCGCTCGAAGTCGGTATCGACCCGGCCCATGCGTCCTTCCTGCACCGTTTCCTGGAGGACGAGGGCCGCGAGGAGGGGGTTCAGTTCCGCGACGGGCCGATCGGCTCGGATCTGCCGGCGACCAAGGTCTTGCGCGAATTCGACTGCCCGGAAATCGAGGTCGAGGAGACAAGTTACGGTCTGCGAATTTTCGCGCGGCGCACCCTCAGCGAGACCGAGACCCATGTCCGGGTGACCAATCTCATGTTCCCCAACGCCATCGTCATTCCGATGAGTCAGGACATGATCATCACCCAGTGGCAGGTGCCGATCGACGATGTGACGTCCTACTGGTACGCGGTCTTCACCGCCTTTACCAATCCCGTCGACCAGGCAACGATGCGCCGCCAGCGCCTCGAACTCTACACCCTGCCCGACTACCGCCCGCGCATTGGTAAGCAAAATAATTACGGTTTCGACGCCACCAATCAGCGCACCGAGACCTATACCGGCATGGGGTCCGACATCAACGTGCACGATCAATGGGCGGTCGAGTCCTTGGGGACGATCCAGGACCGCACAACCGAACATCTCGGCACCACCGACCAGGCGATCATTGCCAACCGCAAGATGTTGCTGAAAGCCATCGCCGACGGCCGTCCGGCGCCCACCGGCGAAGCGCCGGTCGGCATGGACACCGTCGGCCCACCGGACGATTGGCAGGGCGCCTGGCGCACCGCCGATGCCGCACGCCGGGCCGGTTCGAGCTGGGCCGCTTCGCAGTGAGCGGTAAAAATTTCGTCGATCGCCACGGCCTGCGCGACGAAGAAACGCGCCGGATCGCCGACGAGGTCCTGAGCCAGGCGATGGCCGAAGAGCTCGAAGTCATCCGGCTTTCTTTCGCCGATCAACACGGGGTCTTGCGCGGCAAAACCATCATGGCCGACGAGCTGGCGGGTGCCTTCGCGGGCGGTCTGACGATCACCACCACGCTGCTTGCAAAGGACCCCGCGCACCGCACCGTCTATCCGGTGTTTACCAAAGGCGGCGGCTTCGACATGGCGGAAATGACCGGTGCCGGCGATTTCGTCATGGTGCCGGACCCGGCGACCTTCCGCATTCTGCCCTGGTCGCGGAAAACAGGCTGGCTGCTCTGCGATATTTATTTCCCCAACGGTGCCCCGGTGCCCTTTTCGACCCGCCGGATTATGCAGGACACGCTCGTCAAACTCGGCGAGCAGGGGTACGGCTATACGTTCGGGCTCGAGGTAGAGCTGCATGTCTTTCGCATCGACGATGCCCGGCTCGCGCCCGCTGATGGCCAGCAGCCGGGCACCCCGCCGGAGGTCAGCCTGCTGGCTCACGGTTATCAGTATCTCACCGAGACCCGGGCCGACGAGCTCGAACCGGCGATGGAAATTTTGCGCCGAGATCTCGTCGCCCTAGGCCTGCCGTTGCGCTCCATCGAGGTCGAGTTCGGCCCCTCTCAAATAGAGCTGACCTTCAAGCCCATCGCGGGACTGGCAGCCGCCGACACGATGATCGAGTTCCGCAACGCGGCCAAGCAAATCTGCCGCCGCCACGGCATGCTGGCGAGTTTCATGTGCCGGCCGGCCTTGCCCAACCTATTATCCTGCGGCTGGCACTTGCATCAATCCCTGACCGACGCGACGTCGGGCAACAATATTTTTCCCGGCACAGGCGGCGACCTGCTGTCGCAGACCGGCCACCAGTTCATTGCCGGACTGATCGAGCATGCCGGCGCGAGTGCGGTGTTTTCGACGCCGACGATCAACGGCTATAAACGCTTCAGGCCCTACAGCCTGGCGCCGGACCGTGCCGTCTGGAGCCCCGACAATCGCGGCGCTATGATCCGCATCGTCGGCGCGCCGGGCGATCCCAATACCCATATCGAGAACCGCGCCGGCGAGCCTGCCGCCAATCCCTATCTCTATATGGCATCACAAATCGTCGCCGGCATGGACGGTGTGGCCCGCGATCTCGATGCGGGGGCGCCCACCGATACGCCCTATGACGCCCCGGCCGCGGCGCTGCCGAAAAGCCTGGGCCAGGCCCTCGACGCCCTACGCGCCGATACGCTCTACCGCAGCGCCTGGGGCGATTTGTTCATCGACTATATCCTGACCCTGAAGCAGGCCGAAGTCGACCGCTTCCGTCAGGAGGTCACTGACTGGGAACACCGGGAATATTTCGAGACGCTTTAGTCGAACCGGACGATTTCCTTAACTTCAATCAGAACCGCCGCCTCAACCGTCGTAATATCTTCAAGCAGAACCGTGCTGCCGCGCTCGCCGAATGGCGGCAGCTTGCGATCTGAGTTTACCAGCGTCCCGCTATATGCAGACTGGGCCGATTAGCTCTGACAATGCCGATGATTGCAATACTAATGGGCAATAGTTCACGCCAGCGCGCATTGCGAGCCGCACCGGGATAAAGCTGCGCCGATCCGAAAATTCCGATTACCGAAGCGATTGCAATTGCTTCAATTGGACCTAACAGCAGTGTGAACAGCGGCACCATGAGAAGCGCCCCGCCGAACCCAACATAGCCATAGATGATTCCGCTA
>JAPUHN010000162.1 GCA_027297685.1 Alphaproteobacteria bacterium
AGCCATCCTTTGACCATCGACCGCATTAGCGCGGTGGACAATCATCTCGCGCTATCGCGCTACGCCGACGCAAAACCACCGCGCAGTCAGGTCATCAAACACCAAATGATGCGTGCCAAGCTCATTGGTTTCATGCAGCCGCTCGACAACGTTCTCAGAATATTCCCCGAAACCAACAGCTCCGTGCCTGCGCGCTACGCCCGTTCAGTCGCTTACTACCGCGAAGGAAACTTGGCCGCGGCGGTGCCGCTGATCGACGGCCTGATCGCACTGGCCCCCAAAAATCCTTACTTCTTTGAACTGAAAGGGCAAATGCTGTTCGAGAACGGCCGCATACAGGAATCGCTCGAACCTTACCGCAGGTCGGTCGAACTGGCGCCTGAAGAACCGCTGCTTCGCACCGCTTTGGCACGTGCGCAAATCGAGACCGGGGACACGGCATTACTCATCGAAACAAAAACGCATTTGGAAGCCGCCGCGGCTCGCGAACCCGAAATGCGCGAGATCTGGAGGTTGATGACAATCGTTAACGGCCGTCTTGGGCAGATGGGCGAAATGGCGTTGGCGCAGGCCGAGTTCGAACTGCTCGGCGGCGAACATGTCGCTGCTAGAACGTTGGCCGACCGCGCCATCGATCAATTGTCGACGGGAACTCCAGGCTGGCTGCGGGCTCAGGACATTCGCGCCGAAGCGCAACAGCGCATTAACTCCAAATAGAGATAAATCAAATTCACCTTTACGTTATAGACGGCCACAACGACTTGATTCGTTAATACATACTCGACCATGATCCGGCCACGCGTAGAATTTAGGAGAAAGCATGTTTAAAGAGTCCTTCGGAGCGACCCTCGTCGCTGTACTCATGGCCGCGCTCGTCGCCGTGGCGATTTTGGTGCCGGGTGAAGGCGGCAATGTGCAAAGTCTCGACCCGCTGAGCGCTTCCAACGATAGCCCTCTGGCGAGCGATGGCGGTCCGTTCACTGCCCTGCAAAAGAACGAAATCCGCAATACGGTGCGCGAGTATCTGTTGGAGAACCCGCAAGTCGTCGTCGAAGCTCTTGAGTCCCTCCAAGAGCAACAACAGCAGTCCGAAGGACGCCGCCGGCAAAACGCTGTCACCGCACGTGCCGATCAATTGTTCAGGACACGCAGCGATCCCAGCGTCGGCGACCCCAAGGCTAGCGTGACTATCGTTGAATTTTTCGATTACCAATGCCCCTACTGTCGCCGCATGGCACAGCAGCTTGCAAAGCTAAACGCGGAAGATCCTGATTTGCGGATCGTCTACAAAGAGTATCCGGTCTTCGGTCCGGCCTCGACATTAGCCGCCCGCGCCGCCGTCGGAGCCATGCGCCAAGGTAAGTACGAGGAGTTCCATCTTGCCCTTATGGGAATTCGCGGCGCACCTTCGGAGCGTTCGATATTCCGGGTGGCGGAGCGCATCGGGCTCGACGCCGGACGGCTTCGCGCCGACATGAATTCGGCAACCCCACAGCGCTTATTCCAGCGTAATCGCCAACTGGCGCAGGAGCTCGGCATCCGTGGCACGCCGGCCTTTGTGGTTGGAGATCAGGTCATACCAGGCTTTATCGAAATCCGTCGTCTTCGTCAGCTGATCGCCGAGGAGCGCAAAAGACAACAGAGTTAACGCCGGGAGGCTGCTACACTGGCGGCGTTAAGCCTCGGCGTCGGGCTGCACCTCGGGCAGTGCACGCTGGAAAGCGTCCAATTCCAGGCATGTGGCGTTGATTCGCATCGCGGTGGGGTATCCCGACAGGTCGCAGCCGAAGCGATCAGCATTATAGATTTGCGGTATCAAGCAGCAATCGGCCATCGTCGGTGTATCGCCGTGGCAGAATTCGCCGGTCTCTAGACCTCCAGCGAGCATTCCCTCGAGGCCACCCATCCCTTCGGCAATCCAGTGTTTGTACCAGAGTTCGTTGCGGGTGGCCTCGTTGGTATCGAACACCTGGTCGATATGACGTAAGACACGCAAGTTATTCAAAGGATGAATATCGCACGCGATGGCAGCCGCAATCGCCCGCACCCGGCCGCGGCCGACTGCGTCACCCGGCATTAGGCTTGGTGTATCGGGTCGAGTTTCTTCCAGATACTCGATGATCGCCATCGACTGGGTTACCACCGTGCCATCATCATCAACCAAAGTAGGGACGAGGCCTTGCGGGTTGACCGCCAGATAAGCGTCGGACCGTTGGGCCTTATGGCGCAAGTGGATCGACTCTTGTTCGACCTCCAACCCCTTAATATTAAGCGCGATGCGCACGCGGAATGCCGCCGACGAGCGGTAATAGTCATAAAGCTTCATTGGTCCCTTCTCCCCGATATTTCCTCACGCATAGTACGCCGTATGGTCACGCGCACATCAGCTTCTCGCTAGATTGTATATTTCGAGCGGCGGCAAATTGTCGGCCGGTTCAAAGTGGAAGATGCGGCCGTAAAATGTAAGCTCTGCGACCAGCGCCCGTTCGACGTTCTCGGCCTTTCGAAAACCGTGCCCTTCGCCTTCAAAGGCCAAATAGGCGACCGGAATACCTTTCGCCGTGAGCGCTTTAACCATGGCTTCGGCTTGATTTGGTGGCACCACTTTGTCGTCCAGGCCTTGCAAAAATATAACCGGACACTCAAGCCGATCGGTGTGATTAATCGGCGATCGTTCGCGGTAAAGTGCCTGATTCTCAGGTAACGGGCCGACGATCCGGTCGAGATAACGGCTTTCGAATTTATGCGTATCTCTGGCCAGGGCCATGAGATCGCCGATACCATAGTGGCTAGCGCCCGCCGAGAAGGTATCGCGGAACGTCAGTGCAGCTAGCGTGGTGAAACCGCCAGCGCTACCGCCACGGATCATCAACCGTTTTGGATCTGCGACGCCGCGCGCAACTAGTGCCTCGGCGCCGGCAACCATATCGTCAACGTCAGCGACCCCCCAGTTGCCATAAAGCGCCTCGCGATATGCGCGGCCGAAACCGGTACTGCCACGGTAGTTGACATCGAGAACGGCGAAACCCCGGCTGGTCCAGAACTGAATAGGTAAGCTAAGGGCCGCCGACGCGGCACCCGTTGGACCGCCATGACTGCGTACGATGAGCGGCGGTAATTCCCCGGCGGGCGCTTCGAAATTGCGATTTGCCGGCGGATAGTAAAAGCCATAGGACGTCGCACCTCCGGCAGTCGGGAACTCCATCGACTCCGGCTCGGACAAGTACCCCGCATCGAGGTCGACGACGCTGGAGTACCGGAGGACGGTGTGTTCACCCGTGGCAATGTCGAGGCGCACAAGTTGTGACGCCATGGTCGCCGACGAACCGGCAAACAGCACGGTGTCGCCGCTAACGCGAACCCCCGAGATATCAGTGTACGGTAGATCAAACACCTCGAATCGACCGCCAGTAACGATGCCCAATTGCCATACGCCCGCCTGACAACGGCTGGCAACTATACGGCCGTCTCGAGTCACGCCGTATGTCGACATTCCGAATGCCCATTGCGGCAGGCCAAACTCAGCAGCGTCTGGAAATACCGGCAAAATTCCGTGATTGGATGTCGTGTAAAGATTCCACCAGCTACTTCGATCGGAAACAAACAGCAGTTCGCCATTGGCAGACCATTCCGGTTGAAAAATCGACTCTTCGGACCCACCGGCAATTTTTTGCGGGGTGCCGATGCGCCCTTCTTCGTCAAACCGCGCCACCCACAGCGACGTGCCATCCCACGGCATGTTGGGGTGGTCCCATGTAAGCCACGCTAGTTTGTCACCCGCTTCATCCAGGCGCGGGCTCGATACAAAATCATGGGCGCCATCCAGAACTTCGATCGCACGCCCCTCCAAATTTACAGCAACCAGTTCGTTGCGCGGTTCACCCGTCCCCGTGTGATCTTCGCGCACGCATATCAAGCGCCTGCGTCGTCGGTCGAGCTGCATATCGGCAAACCGCCCGCCGGTCTCCGGTGTCACAGCCCGCGGAGCATCGCCAGGCCGGTGGCAATAGATGCGCTGGGTGTCAAAATTTACAAAATACACATCTCCATCGACGACGAGCGCGGCGCCACCGCCATATTCGTGAGCCCGGCTGCGTACGTTGAATCCTGCCGGCGTTACATCCTCCGCCATGTCGCCGGAGTGGCGTACGATAACCGTACGCCCGCCCTCGGCCGGCCGGCCTTCGAGCCAGTAAAAGGTCTCGTTCTCAACAGCAAGAGAGCTCAGCGAAATCGTCGTGCCGGCAATCAAGCCAGCCGTGATCGGTGATTTCCAAGTGCCGTAAGGGGCAGTGACAAAGTCGTTTTCAGCCATTGCAAGCTTGTTACAGCAGAACGAGGGCGGCGAGTCCTAGAAACGCAACAAACCCTACGACATCGGTGATCGCGGTTAAGACAACTGTCGACGCCACCGCCGGGTCGATGTCGAGACGGTCGAGCACAATGGGCGTGGCAATTCCGACAAAACCAGCTGCCGCAAGGTTTATGATCATCGCTGCGGCGATGACGCCACCGATTACAACGTCGCCAAACCACAGCCATGCAATGGGTCCCATTACCGCTGCAAATAGCAAGCCGTTGATGCCACCGACGATAACCTCCTTGCCGACGACGCGCTTCGCATTGGTCGTCGTAAGTTCTTTCATCGCCAGCGCGCGTACTGCAACCGTCAGAGTTTGTGTGCCTGCATTGCCACCCATCGACGCCACTATCGGCATCAATATCGCCAACGCGACAATTTGCTGGATGGTTTGCTCGAAAAATCCGATAACGATCGAGGCAATAATTACCGTCAGCAAGTTGACCAAAAGCCAGGGGAAACGCGCCCGCGTCGTGACGAGGACGGCTTCGTAAAAATCGTCTTCCTTTACGCCGCCAAGGCGCATCAAGTCTTCTTCCGCTTCTTCATCAACTACGTGTACTACATCGTCGGCAGTGATAACGCCGGCCAGACGGTAATCCGCATCGACCACGGCGGCAGACACCAGACCATATTGGCGGAACATTAGCGCCACTTCCTCCTGGTCCATGGCCAGCGGTATGGGGTGAAAATCCGACCTCATGATGTCGGCAACTTTGACGTCGCGTTGGTTTCGTATTAGCCGCGACAACGGCGCCACACCAACCGGCTTACGATCGTGGTCGACGACAAAAACATCGTAGAAATCGCGTGGCAAATCCGACGCGCGGCTGCGCATGTAGTCGATCGCATCGCCAACCGTCCATGATTCGGGCACGGTGACGATCTCGCGCTGCATGAGACGACCGGCGCTGTCCTCGGGAAACGTCAACGCTTCCTCGAGGAACGCACGATCCGACGGCGGCAAGTTCGCCAGGATTTGGCGTTGATCTTCTTCCGGCAGATCCTCGATTACGTCGACGGCATCGTCGGTATCGAGTTCGGTAATTGCCGCCGCCACCTCTGCCGGCTCCATCGCTTTAAGGACACTTTCAAGGACCACGTCGTCGAGATGGAAAAGGGTCTCCGGGTCGAGACCTTTGCGTAGGTGGCCGATCAGCCGGGCGCGCGCCTCGCGATGTAGTTCTTCGACGAGATCGGCAATATCCGAGGCATGCAAGGGTTCTGTGAGGCGATCCACCTCATCGTACCGACCGCCAAGTAACGCAGCCTCGCATGAACGCACAAGGTCGTCGTCGACTCCGTACAGGCGTTCCATTTCGGTGTCAGTAGCCAGCGGTGCCCTCTCTTGTGAGTTTTCCGGCGCCATCACAACATCCGAGGCGCGCGCGCGGCCTGGTGTTGTGCGCCGACAGCCGCAACTGCGCTCATATTCAAGATACCGCGAGACGTGACCGATGGGGTCAAGATATGCACCGACCGGGCAGCACCAGCCAATATGGGGCCAACGGGAAGGCCATCGGCCAACTGCTTCATCAGATTGAACGCAATATTCGCCGCGTCCAGATCAGGCATGACCAAAAGGTTCGCCTGCTCCTTAAGAACGCTATTGGGAAAAATCCGCTGTCGGATTTCCGGGCTGACCGCAACATCTGCCTGCATTTCGCCATCAACTTCCAAGTCCGGTGCGCTATCGACAATCAGCAGGCGCGCCTCTCGCATTTTCTGCGCCGACGCAGCCGCCGAACTGCCGAAGTTGGAGTGTGACAACAAGGCCACCCGAGGGGTTATTCCGAACCGCCGCACCTCGTCGGCCGCCAGCAATGTCATTTTTGCGATGTCGTCCGCCGTCGGATCGGGGCTCACGAAGGTATCGACAAAGAAGAACGTGCCTTTCGGCAAAATCAATGCTGACACACCGGCAAACTGACGCACGCCAGTGCGCAAACCGACAATATCGCTGATATGTGTCAGGTGCCGGTCGAAACGCCCTTCGGTGCCGCAAATCATGGCGTCGGCGTCGCCGCGCATAACCGCCAGCGCTGCGATTACCGTGGTGTTGGTGCGCACCCGGGTGCGCGCTTCGTCCGGCGTCACTCCGTGGCGCTCTGCAAGATTGTGATACAGAGTCCAATAGTCGCGATAGCGCGGATCGTCCTGCGGATTGATCAATTCGCAATCTTTGCCGGGCTGGAAGCGTAATCCGAGCCGCTTCACGCGCCGGGCGATGACGTCGGGCCGGCCGATCAAAATGGGTTCACCGATTCCTTCATCGATAACCGCTTGAGCCGCCCGCAATACGCGCTCGTCCTCGCCCTCGGCATAAATGATGCGCTGGCGCACCGCGCCCGCTTGTTCGAATACCGGCTTCATCAGCAACCCTGAACGGAACACAAACTGATCGAGCCGGTCCTGGTAAGCATCGAAATCCTCGATCGGGCGCGTCGCCACGCCGCTCTCCATCGCGGCGCGCGCCACCGCCGGGGCAACGGCGCCGATCAGCCGCGGGTCGAACGGGCTGGGTATGATAGATTCCGGTCCAAAACTGGATACTTGTCCGCCATAAGCGCTGGCTACGACATCGGATGTTTCCCGGGTCGCCAATTCGGCAATCGCGGTAACCGCGGCCACCTTCATTTGTTCATTGATGGTTGTCGCACCAACGTCCAGCGCACCACGGAACATAAATGGGAAACACAGCACATTGTTGACCTGATTGGGGAAATCCGAGCGCCCAGTTGCAATAATCGCATCGGGCCGCACCGCCTTGGCAACTTCCGGCATGATCTCTGGCTCCGGATTAGCCAACGCCATGATAGCCGGCTGTTCGGCCATTTTTGCAACCATCTCTGGTTTCAATACATTGGGCGCCGATAGGCCTAGGAATATGTCCGCCCCTTCTATCGCCTCGGCCAAGCTGCGCTGCGTGGTGTCTTTGGCGTAGATCTCCTTGTAAACATCCATTTCCTCAACACGGCCGGCATAAACCACCCCGTGAATGTCGGTCAGAGTGACGTTTTCGACCGGCAGACCCATCGATACCAATTGATTGACGCAAGCCAAGGCCGCCGCCCCCGCTCCCGACGTCACCAGTCTTACCGTCTCGATTTTCTTGCCACTAAGCCGCAACGCGTTGTGCACCGCAGCAGCAACGATGATCGCCGTGCCGTGTTGGTCGTCATGGAATACTGGAATGTTCATCCGTTCGCGTAGCTGGCGTTCGATCTCGAAACATTCGGGGGCTTTGATATCTTCCAAATTAATGCCGCCGAAGGTCGGCTCCAGCGCTGCCACCACATTCACGAACCGGTCTATTTCAGTCTCGTCAACTTCAAGATCGAAAACGTCGATACCCGCGAACTTTTTGAAAAGGACAGCCTTGCCTTCCATCACCGGTTTCGACGCCAAGGGACCTATGGCGCCAAGACCGAGCACCGCCGTGCCGTTGCTAATCACCGCCACGAGGTTGCCGCGCGCGGTATATTCGGAGGCGAGCGCCGGGTCTTCGGCGATCGCCAATGACGCCGCGGCGACGCCAGGCGTATAGGCAAGTGCCAAATCGCGCCGATTACCAAGCGGCTTCGACGAGATCACTTCGATCTTGCCGGGCTTCGGTTCACGGTGGTAGCGCAGCGCGGCTTCGCGAATATCTTCGGCCATGAGGCTCTCCTACGCTTGCCGGATATGCAGCGCTTCTAATTTATTGAGTGCGCCGGGGCGCGACGCACATTGCGTACCAGTTGTACAAAATATCAACCTAGTGCTACTGCAAATTAAGCGGAGGTGTCTATGATTCACTATAGTGAACTGCAATCTAGTTAAGAAAAGGCACGCAAATGGTGGCTGCAATGCCCGAATTGGTGCAGATGCAAGGTGCGTTCGCTGTCGAATGGCGGCGCGAACCTGGTCTCGTACCCTATGGCGAGGCCGTCCGCGCAATGGAGGCGCGGGTCGCCGCAATACGCGATGACGCAGCACCCGAGTTCGTCTGGTTGGTCGAGCATCCACCGCTCTATACCGCCGGCACCAGCGCCAAGGCCGATGACTTGCTCGACCGCAATCGTTTCCCCGTGCACCAGACCGGCCGAGGCGGACAATACACCTACCATGGGCCCGGCCAGCGGGTCGCCTATGTGATGCTCGACCTGCAGCGCCGTGCCCGCGATTTGCGCGCTTACGTGAGCAATCTCGAGCAATGGGTGATTTCGACGTTGGCGCACTTCGGCGTTGTCGGCGAGCGGCGCAACGGCCGCATCGGTATCTGGGTCGATCGTGGCGGTGGGCGTGAAGACAAGATCGCTGCGGTCGGTGTACGTGTGCGCCATTGGGTCACCTATCACGGCATCGCAATCAACGTGTCGCCCGAGCTTAGCCATTTCGAGGGCATCGTGCCCTGCGGCATCGCCGATCCGAACCTGGGGGTGACAAGTTTTGCCGACTTGGGCATCGACGCAACCATGGCTGACGTGGATCAGGCCTTACGCGACTCCTTCAGCGAAATCTTTATTTAGCCCACTGCCCGGGAAAACCTACGCCGCCGGCAGTTGGCGGAAGCCCCTAGCGATAATATCGTCTAGAGGCTCGGTCCTTGGAGGTTGCGGGACTACATCATCGACCCGCGCCGCCGGTGGCCCTTGGCGGCATTTGGCGATCATTGTCTCAACATCTGCCGGCGCGCCAACGAACAAGGCTTCGACGCAGCCGTCGGCACGATTGCGCACCCAGCCCGTCAGATCCAGCTCAGTAGCCGCCTTAACTGTCCACGCTCGAAACCAAACGCCCTGAACGCGGCCGTAGATGCGGACACCAATCGCGATTTGGGGAGCCTCGAAGCCGTTCATTCCGGTCGACCGCCTGATTGTGACAGGGGCAACGTTGGGTTGAGCCTATTCGAACTCGAGAATAGCCTGGTCGACGGCCAGACTATCGCCAGGGGCTGCGCAAATTTGCTTAACCGTGCCGTCTGCCACCGCGTACAGAATATTCTCCATTTTCATCGCCTCGACGACAGCAAGCTCTTCACCGGCGCGTACTTCAATGCCGGTTTCGACACCAACCGAAACCAAAAGCCCCGGCATTGGCGACAGCAGAAACTTGCTTCGATCGGGCGCTGTCTTTTCCGGCATCAGCGCATTCAACATCGAAGCCCGCCGCGTGAGCACCCGCACTTCTGCCTCGCCGCCGCCATGGGTCAACCGGTAGGCAGTGCCTAGCCGATCGATCTGGAACGTCGCTGCTTCGCCCAAGATCGTCGCCGCCAGCAGCGGTTCGCCGATCTGCCAATCGGCCGTAATGGTAATTTCGCGTCCGTCTATTCGAACTGTGGTTGTATCGGCGCTGAATCGAACTTCGATGTCGGTCGCATCGCCGCCCAGCCATACTGTCAGGTGTAGTGCATCGACAGGATTGGCGGGATCACCGGAACGACCGATCTGCCGTGCTCGGGCGGCGACCCTGGAATGAACGAATGCTGCGGCGGCCAGGAATTTATCCTTCAGGCCGCCCTCCGGACGGACCGGAGAATAACCATCGGGATATTCATCGGCGATGAAGTCGGTCGAAAGGCGGCCTTCGGCGAACCGCGGATGGGCCATGACAGAGGCCAAAAACGCCGTGTTGTGGCGAGTGCCGCGGATATAGTAGGCGTCGAGCGCGGCGCGCATGCGAGCGATGGCGGCAGCGCGATCCGGGCCATGGGTAACCAGCTTGGCGATCATCGGGTCGTAGAATATCGAGATGTCCGATCCTTCGCCGACGCCGGTATCGATGCGCACGTCACCAGCGGCGGTATCCGGTACACGGTAACGCGTCAAGCGGCCGATCGCCGGCAGGAAATTGCGCGTGGGATCCTCGGCGTAAACGCGCGCCTCGATGGCCCAACCGTTGGTCTGTACGTCTTTTTGGGTCAACGGCAGCGGCTCGCCGGCCGCGATTCGAAACATCAGCTCGACCAAATCAAGACCGGTGACCATTTCGGTAACCGGATGCTCGACTTGGAGGCGTGTATTCATTTCGAGAAAATAGAAATTACGGTCGCGGTCGACGATGAACTCGACAGTGCCGGCCGACTGGTAGTCGACCGCGCGGGCCAAAGCGCAAGCTTGTCCGCCCATCGCTTCTCGGAGGGCCTCATCGAGCGCCGGCGATGGCGCCTCCTCGATTACCTTCTGATGGCGGCGTTGGATCGAACATTCGCGCTCGCCCAGGTGAATGACATTGCCGTGCCCGTCGGCCAGCACCTGAATTTCGATATGCCGCGATTCCTCGATGTATTTTTCGATAAAGATCCGGTCGTCGCCGAAGCTCGATTTGGCTTCGTTTTGCGCAGAACGAAACCCGCCGGCGACCTCGCTATCGCCGCGAGCAATACGCATACCCTTGCCGCCGCCGCCGGCAGACGCTTTGATCATCACTGGATAACCGATGCCATTTGCGATTTCGACTGCCGCATCGGCGTCTTCAATCACACCGAGATGCCCGGGCACTGTGCTGACCCCCGCTGCATCGGCTAGCTTTTTTGACTCGATTTTGTCGCCCATCGACGCAATCGCGTCCGGCGGCGGACCCACAAAAGTTATGCCCGCCGTTATCAAGGAGCGGGCGAATTCCGCATTCTCGGACAAAAAGCCATAACCCGGATGAACCGCTTCGGCGCCGGTTTGTTCGACTGCGGCGAGAACTTTGTCGGCTACCAGATAGCTCTCGTTAGCCGGTGGCGGGCCCAGACGAACCGCCTCATCGGCCATCCGTACAGCAAGCGAATCCTGGTCGGCGTCGGAATACACTGCGACCGTGCCAATGCCCATCCGCTTTGCGGTACGAATGACCCGGCATGCGATCTCTCCCCGGTTGGCGATAAGGACTTTTCCGAACATGACCGCGAAAGTAAGCAAGCGCGCGGTATACCGCAACGCGTGTTTTTACCCGTTCCGAGGTGAGGCCGGATCGCGCGGGCCACGGCGTTCGATCCTTCACCGTGGCTCGTCGCTCACCACAACCGATACTTGCCTGAGGAATAGCGTCGTTTAAACAAATCGGCCTCCTGGCAACGTATTAGTAAGGACTCGGGTACAACGTTATGTTCTCGCAATCATGTCGTTATTCTGATGGATCAAGTAGTGGCAGAAGTAGCCTCCACCACGGCAAATGACAGTACTGAGGAGCAGGAAGAGACATCCTCGGACCGAGTCCGTCCGCCCATTCACATTCCGCTTGCCCTCGCCCTTGTTGGAGGTGTCACGCTGTTGATTCTCGTTGCTGTCGGCAGCGTATTGATTATTACCCTGAACGGTGCGACGGAAAACACTTTCTCCCTGCTCGGACAACGCGCCGCCGCTTCGCTCGATTTGTTGGAAGCACGAATCAGCAGCCAGCTCGAAAGCGTCGAGACCGTCGGCGTCGACCTTGGCGCGCAATTTGCCGATGGCCGCCTCAACCTGGACGACCGGCGCCAGCGTTCTATTGACACTTTCCGCGGGGTATTCGCGGCGCTGCCGCAGGTCAACGCAGTGCTGTTCATTCCCGTCGAAGGTGATGCCCTACGCACAACAATTCGCGAGGGCTTCCTCATCGAAGTTCCGCCTAATCCACGGGGATTACAACGCCAGCGCTCGGCGCTCGAAAACGCCTATCAACAACCCGGTCCGGAATGGTCACCACCATTTTGGGTTCAAAGCGTCAATCGCGCCGTCGTCACTCAACTCGTGCCCGTGCGTCGAGGTGACGATTTTATCGGTTTGATCGCGGTGACGGTGAGTCTCGACAACATTGTCCAATTTCTCGATACGCTGGAAAAACAAGAGAATTTGAGCGCGTTTATACTCTACGACAGAGATTTTGTTCTCGGGCACCCCTCACTGCTCGATACCGATTTTCGGCCGAGCGCCAACTTCGAAGACAACCCACTGCCGACGATCGAAGATGTGCGTGATCCTGCCTTTCGCCTGTTGCGCGGTGCCGGAGTACGCGCCGACCAGTTGTTGCGAAATGCACCAACAGTAACCGATGCGCGCGTCGATGATGAATTCATTGTCATTACCCGGGATATCAGTCGTTACGGCCCCATCCCCTGGACGGTTGGTCTTAAATTCCGGACAGCAGAGGTCTCCGGCGAGGTTGAACGTCTGCAATCCATCGCTATTGCAGGTCTGATAATTCTCATTATTGCCGTTGCCGTCGGCTATCTGTTTGCCCGGCTCCTGAGCCAGAAAATCGCGCAACTGGCAACGGCCGCCGAGGCAATGAGCGGTCTCGATATGGCCAGTGTCCCGCCGGTGCCCGACAGCTTCCTGACCGAATTGTCCAACGCAGCAACAGCCTTCAACACAATGATTGGGGCTTTGCGTTGGTTCGAGACTTACGTGCCGAAATCGCTGGTGCTGCGCCTCATGCAGCACCCCGATGAAGCAACTCATTCGACCGAACGGGAACTCACAATACTGTTTACCGACATTGCCGGTTTCAGCACGCTCGCCGAAGACATGACCGCCGAACAAACCGCTTCACTGCTGAATTCGCATTTTGAGCTGCTCTCGAACTGCATCGAGGCAGAAGGCGGCACTGTCGACAAATTTATTGGCGACAGTCTCATGGCATTCTGGGGCGCTCCCGAACCCTTCGAGGACCACGCTGCACGGGCGCTGCGCGCCGGCGCCGCAATTCAGGAAGCGATTATCGCCGAAAACTTCCAGCGAACATCGTCCGACAGACCGCCCATTTCGGTTCGGGTCGGAATCCACACAGGGCCGGTAATCGTTGGCAATATCGGGTCTAAAAGCCGCGTCAATTATACTGTCGTCGGCGACACGGTTAATGTTGCCTCGCGCCTGGAATCGTTGTCCAAAGACTTCGAAATTCGTGATCAATGCGCCGTATTGGTCAGCAAGGAAACCCGCGAGATCGGTGCGGCCGCCCTTGGCGAAAAAAGTGGCATAACCTTTAGCGAGATTGGCGACCACAAAGTGCGCGGGCGTTCGAAAGCTGTTACTGTATTCCGTCTATACGCGGCCGAATAATGGACCTCCAATAAAAGCCCACCTGAAGACTACGCTGCGTTGGAACGATCAGCGGAAAGCCGACCTGGTATTCATTTGTCGCTTCCCCATGCTCCGCGACACTAGTTGGCGCTCGCGCCGAGCCATGAGACTGTTGGGTAAATCATAACCTGAGATAACCTCATCTCGGGGAAGCAAGGACCCGTCCCAAAGGGTGATGCCTAGTCGCGCTAAATTTTATGATGGCCGCGGTAGCTATAGTGGAATGTTGTCGTGCTTTTTCCAGGGGTTCTCCAACTGCTTGGTCTCGAGCATCTTGAGCGCCCGGCAGAGGCGCCGGCGTGTATTGCGGGGAAAAATTACATCATCGATAAAACCCTTTTGCGCGGCGACGAACGGATTGGCGAAGCGCGCCCGGTATTCCTCGGTACGCGCCTCGATCTTCGCCGGATCGTCGCGATCTTCGCGGTAGATTATCTCGACCGCCCCCTTCGGACCCATGACGGCAATCTCGGCGGTCGGCCAGGCATAGTTTAGGTCGCCGCGGATATGTTTCGAGGACATAACGTCGTAGGCACCGCCATAGGCTTTACGGGTAATGACGGTGACCTTGGGCACGGTCGCCTCGGCGTAGGCAAACAACAATTTCGCGCCATGTTTAATGATGCCGCCATATTCCTGCGCGGTTCCAGGCAGAAATCCGGGAACATCGACAAAGGTGATGATGGGAATATTAAAACAATCACAGAAACGGACGAAACGAGCTCCCTTTTTTGCCGAATCAATATCCAGGCAACCGGCTAATACCATCGGCTGGTTGGCAACAAAGCCAACCGTGCGTCCCTCCATTCGACCGAAACCGATAACGATGTTGCCGGCATAATCGGGCTGCAGTTCAAAGAAATCACCCTCGTCCGCGACTTTCTCGATCAGTTCCTTAATATCGTAGGGCTTCGTCGAGTCTGGCGGCGCCAGCGTGTCGAGTGACGGCTCGGCCCGGTCAAAAGGGTCGCTGGTCGGCCATACTGGTGGTTTTTCCCGATTATTCATCGGCAGAAAATCGAAAAATCGGCGCAGTTGCGCCAGCGTTTCAACATCGTTCTCGAAGGCGCCGTCGGCGACACCGGACTTGCTGTTATGCGTGACGGCCCCGCCGAGTTCCTCGAGAGTGACTTCTTCGTGGGTCACTGTTTTTACCACGTCGGGACCGGTGACGAACATGTAGGAGGTGTCGCGCACCATGAAGATAAAATCGGTCATCGCAGGCGAATAGACCGCACCGCCGGCGCACGGCCCCATGATCGCCGAAATCTGCGGCACTACGCCCGATGCGTTGACGTTGCGCTGGAACACGTCGGCATAGCCGGCCAGCGATCCCACACCTTCCTGAATGCGCGCACCACCGGAATCGTTGAGCCCGATCACCGGGGCGCCGACGCTCATCGCCTTATCCATGACCTTACAAATCTTGGCCGCGTGCGCTTCCGACAATGATCCGCCGAACACCGTAAAGTCTTGGGAGAAAACGAACACCGTGCGACCGTTTATTGTGCCCCAACCGACCACAACGCCGTCACCTGGTATTGGTTCAATGTCGACCGTCAGCTCATTGGGTTCCTGTTCGACGAACATGTCCCATTCCTCGAACGAACCTTCGTCGACCAACAGCTCAATACGTTCGCGCGCCGTCAGTTTACCCTTGGCATGCTGCGCCTCGATGCGCTTTTCGCCACCGCCCAGACGCGCGCGCGCGCGACGGGATTCCAATTCATCGAGAATATCTTGCATGGGACCGGCCTGCTTCTACAATGTTTCCATCCGTGGATAGCAGAATATACCGGAGTCAGACCAGTCGCCTAAGGGCTACGGCATAGCTCGAAAAAAAGCGCCGCTGTTTCTATATCGGCACGCGAGTTGCGCCGGCTAGTCTCCGCGTCCTCGTCCGAGCCCCATTGTTCAGCTTGCCATATTTCATCCAGGCACCCAGCCGCAAACGCGGCGTCTGCATCGATGCGGCCATGCGAAAGCGCCAAAGCGATCACCAGAGAACCGCTGGCGGTCGTCGCTAGACCCAAGGACGCCAATTCGAATATATCATGGTCGGCCACCGCATCTTGTAGCGCCGCGAGGGTCGTCGGCGGCTGGACCACCGGTGTGACACCCCCGGTAACCGTCAAGGAGGCGGAAAAGGTTTCTGCCACCCATTCGACCAATGGCTGCCACGCCGCCGTTTGCAGTGCGACCAACGCATCGGGATTGAGAGCTCGGTAACAAACCAAATCGGTCCCGCCATAGGCGGCAATAGTTTGAGCATAAGACGCCGTATCCGACGATACACGGTCAAGCGCCGTCGCGGCCACTTGTGTTAACGGCATGAGGTCGACCGCTATTTGATCGCTCTGCGCCTCCCATTCGGCGGCGATAGCTTGCGCCAGAGCGGCACTGGGCACTTGCAAAGGCTGTCGCGCCGGTGTTTGCGCTGATTTCTGATCGAGCATAACGGCAAAGGTCGACGCCGTTTGGTGAGCCTCGACCGTAACCGTCTCGTAGAACTTCTTCATGCCTAGGTATCGTTACCCCGCAGCGGCAACAACTGCTTTACCGCATCGATAAGCCGCTCTGCGCTGTCTGTTCCCGATTCCGGAGGAACCCCCGCCTCGGGATGAACGTTCCAGTCGGCCGGCTCGGCGGGTGGCGGTGGCGTTTCCACCGACTGGGCGGCTTCCAGGCATGGATTATCATGGCTGCCGAGCGAACCCAAGGTCAGGATAGCGGCTGGCGGAAAAATAATCGCGCCGACCAAGCCGCCCAGCCGCCGCAGCAACGAAAGTTCGTCCGGGGTGATCGACGGATCGGCCAATGGACCGCTCAGGTTAACCGGTACCGCCACATTGAGCGTCGGTTTTTTTGCCGACGGAGCGACATAAAACTCGAGCGAATCGTGCGCCATATCGATTTGACCCTCACCGACGAGACGTAGAACTTCGGAATCGAGTAACGCGATACGGCTTGTCGCGACACCTTCTCGTAATTCGAAATCACCAGCGACGCAATTGATCTCCGTCCATTCGGCATTGCCGCTGCCCAATCCCGTCAATAGTTCGCTGAGGCCACCAACCAGCAGCCCAAGACTACCGGTTTTCACTTGTCCCGCCTCCATGAGGACCCGTACATGACCCGCCGACGAACCAACGACTTCGGCCAACGACCAGCCACGCCCTTCTATGATCAGGTCTATGCCGCCGTCGCCGCGTACAAACTCGTCGTCGAAGATACGTGCGAGTATGCCTCCAACGTCGAAATCCCGAGCCGCTAGTTTCAGCGAAACCTCGGGCGGGTTCGCCAGCGTGTCCACCGCAAGATCACCCGAAAATTCTCTGCCATCGAACCTGGCACTTGCCGGAGTGACGCGAAGCTGGCCGTCCCTCAATGCAAAGGATAGGGCGGCATCGCGAAACAGCAGATCGGGCACAACCAACGTTTCTGCGGTTATCGACAGCTTTCCGTCGAAGTCCTGCAGCGCTGTGAACGGAATCGGATCGTTGTTCAGCAGTCGCTCCGGCTCGCTCGCCTGCGTGTTATCGTCCGAGACAAACCACGGCGTGAGGTCGAGGCGAGTTGCCGACAGACGCCCCTCCAGGTTAAGACGCTCACCTGACAGATCGACCGAAAGATCGCCCGTTATCCGGCTTTCGTCCACCACGAGCGAAAGGTCGCCCAGAGCAAACTCCGCCGGCGTACCGGTTAGCGAGGCAACGAGACGCACTGGCCCGACGGGGGGCAATTCCGCATCGAAAAGCGGTGTAAATGACGACAGGTTGGCAGCGGACACGTCGATGTGAAGTACCAGGCCGGCGGCAGCGAACGGATCGGCAATCGTGCCTGCAGCTGCCACCTTGACGCCATTGACGGTTCCCCGCAAATCCACCGGATAAAGTTCATTCTGCGCCACCAGTGCAGCAATACCGCCCACGCGTCCTTCAAGATCGAACGATAAAGAGATATCTGCAGCGTCTAGTCGGCCTGTCACCGCGATACTCATGAGGCTTTCGTTACCAGCGTCGCCCAGCCGCAACCGTTGAAGCGTGAGCTGTTGCGTCTGACCGTCACGAGCATCATGGATCGTGACTTTCGCGTCACGAACATCGACGTTGCCGATGCTCTGAAGCAGGAGATCACCCACACGACCGCCGGCGTTGCCGGGTTTGTCCGAACCCGCGGTAGCAAAATCAAAGTTCGTGTGGCCTTGTTTGTCGATGTCAACCAGCACATCTACACCGCGCAAAATCAGACGCTGGATGGCGATCTCGCCGCGTCGCAGCAGCCATGCATCCACTTCCGCCGTCGCCTCGGCGATCCGCAGCATGTTAGGACCGCTGCCGCCAGCGACATTGGCCAACTGAACGTCGTGGACGGTGAGGGTCGTCGTTCGGCCAAGCGAAAGTGCTATGTCACCGCCAAAGACAACTTTACGGCCGGTCTGGGCTTCGATGGCTGCGGCGATCGTGGCTTTATATGCGTTGACATCCGTACCCGAGATCAATGCAGTCACGATGACGATGACGGTGCCGCCCAAAACCACGGCTACCTTTAGACTTGTCCACAAACGCATATAAAAGCGTACCGGACAACCTGGTCCTGATGGCTACTTTTCGACTGGGATTTGTCTCGAATTCAGTCTTATTAGACGGTCAAGGCGTAGGAAAATCGGCCTTATCCGGCGCAAAACCCAGCATGGCCCAACTATCGGCGCAATGGCCGCTGAGCGGCGCAACAACGTCCATACGCACGCCGGTTGATGGATGTGGCAAAGTTACCGAACGGGCGTGGAGATGAAGCTTGTTGGGTATACCCGCTATGAAAGCCGCCTTTCCTCCATATTTTCCGTCGCCAACGATCGGCGTTCCAAGTGCGGCGCAATGGGCGCGCAGTTGGTGGGTGCGTCCGGTAAGTGGGTTCAAGTTCAGCCAGGCGACCTTTTGACCCGCTTGGTCGACGATAGCGTAACGGGTCACAGCACTTTGGCCGCCTTCTTTGGCAGGACGCATTTTTTCGCCCCCCTGCCCCGGCGTTTTCAACAAGGGCACATCAATCTGGCCTTCATCGGCTGCTGGGATTCCGGCGACCAGAGCCCAATAGACCTTCACCACATCGCGACTCCGGAACGTCGCGGTCAACCGGCGTGCCGTTGCGACATTGCGGGCCAGCAGCAGTACACCGCTGGTATCTTTGTCCAACCGGTGCACCAAACGCGGCTTTTCAGCAGCGCCAAACCGCAACGCATCGAGCATCGCATCGAGATGCCGGGTTGTCTTGCTGCCACCTTGTACCGCCAGACCGCTTGGCTTGTTCAACGCGATCAAGGCGTCGTCGCGGAACAGAACCCGCGACTGTAAATCGGCGGCGTCCGACACATCGATGGGCGCGGCGATAGCGATTGAGGTGCGCGGAGGCGCAGCCTGTGCCGCTGTGAGGGGCGGCAGGCGGACGGTTTGGCCCGCTGACAGACGTTGACCCGGTTTAGCGCGCCGGCCGTCGACGCGTATCTGTCCGGTGCGCAACCATTTTGCAAGCTGGCCATAGGGGACATCGGGAAGCGTGCGGCGCAACCATCGATCGAGCCGCACTGCGTCGTCGTCGTCGCCAATGTCCAAGTGCCGTACCGACGGTCGTTCGGCCTCGGTGTCAACGCTCATACCAGGACCAGCCGCATCAGGCGCAACCCGGCAAACAGCGCGAGAATCGAGACGGCGACCGAGGTCACGATATAAAATGCCAACAACAGCGACGCGCCGCGCTCATAAAGTACGGCGACATCGAGCGAGAAGGTCGAAAACGTGGTGAATGCGCCGAGCACGCCGACGGTCAATAGCGCTCGCATTTCAGCCGTCGGCGACCATGCCAGCGCCATCGCCTCGATCAATACGCCCATCAAGAAGGAACCGAAGATATTGACGACCAGAGTTCCCCACGGAAACCCGTGCCCTAACAAAAGGGTCATAGCGACCGAAACGTAGTGCCGGCCGACAGCACCGATGGCGCCACCCAGCGCTATAGCGAGAACGAGCTTCATGGCCCAAAGCTAACGGCCCCAACCACGCGGAACAAGATCAACAAAAGCGATCATTCGCTGCTACCGCCGGGATTACCGTCCGGCACGCCACGTTCGCGCAGGCGCTGCCAGTAAGCGAGCCGCTTGGTAATGTCGCGTTCGAAACCGCGATCGACCGGTCGATAGAATTTCTGCGGCGCCATATCGTCGGGAAAATAGTTTTGGCCAGAGAAACCCTCGTCGGTGGCGTGATCGTAGACATAGCCCGCACCGTAGCCGATATCCTTCATGAGTTGGGTCGGCGCATTCAAGATATGCTGGGGCGGCGCCAGCGAACCCGATTGCTTTGCCGTGCGCATGGCCGCACCGAAGGCTTTATAGGTGGCATTCGATTTGGGCGCGGTTGCGAGATAAAGCACGCATTGGGCCAGGGCCAACTCGCCTTCCGGACTACCGATACGCTCATAAGCCTCCCATGCCGCCAACGCCTGGGGTAATGCCTGGGGATCGGCCAACCCGATATCCTCGATCGCCGCGCGGGTCAGGCGACGGCCGATGAAGCGCGGGTCTTCGCCCCCGGCCAACATGCGTGCAAGCCAGTACAACGCCGCATCGGCATCGGATCCGCGGATCGACTTGTGTAGCGCGCTGATCAGATTGTAGTGGGCCTCCTGCCCCTTATCATAAAGCGGCGCCCGTTTTTGTACGGTCTCTGCCAGCATTGCAGTATCGAGCACCTGCTCCTCCGGCAGCAAAAACAGCTCCTCGGCCAGGTTCAAGACATATCGGCCGTCGCCGTCCGCCATCGCCCGTAGCGCCTCGCGGGCAGCACTATCGAGGGGCAGCGTCCGGCCTTCCTCGGTCTCGGCTCGGCGCAATAATTCCTCCAGGCCGTCATCGGAAATGCGGTGCAAAACGAACACCTGACAGCGAGACAACAACGGGGCGATGATTTCAAAGGAGGGGTTCTCAGTCGTCGCACCGACCAACGTTACAGTGCCGTCTTCGACATAGGGCAGAAATCCATCCTGTTGGGCGCGGTTAAAGCGATGAATTTCGTCGATGAACAGCAACGTTCCGCGCCCATCCGCGCGGTGTGCTTTGGCCCGCTCGAACACTTTACGCAAATCCGCCACCCCGGAAAAAACCGCCGACAACGGCTCGAATTCCGCATCGGAAACATGCGCGAGGAGGCGCGCAATCGTGGTTTTCCCGCAGCCCGGCGGCCCCCACAAAATCATACTCGCGACGCGCCGTTGGGCCACCATGCGTCCGATCGGACCGTCGGGCCCCAACAGGTGATCTTGACCAACCGTTTCCGAAAACTGGGTAGGGCGCAGCCGGTCGGCCAACGGCCTATGCGCTTGGCCAGCAAACAGTTCCGGCTGTTGGCGCGGTTTGCTCATCCCGGCACCGTGAGGGTCAACTCTTTGCCATCGCGTAAAATCGCCAACCGCCACGCATCGGGACTGGCCGCTACAACGCTGAGCAGGGTGGCGACCGATTCGATTTCCGTGTCGTTGACCTCCAAAACGATATCGTCGGGCCGGAATCCAAGCCGCGCGGCAGGGCTTCCGCGCGCCACGTCGACAATGACGACCCCAGTGGCGAGACGACTTAATCCGCGCTCTTCGGCGACTGCTGGCGACAGATTGACTACAGTCGCACCGGCAATCGGTTGGGCGCCACGCAATAGGGCTTCGTCGCGCGGCGGTATCTCGGGTGGCGCCTCGAGTGGCAGGCGAATCCGAATATCCCCATCGGCCCGCATAACCGAAAGGTCTGCCGTGTCACCGATCACCCCCGTCGCGATGCGAAACTCGAGGCTCTCCATATCGTCGACGCGCTGACCGTCGATCGCGGTAATGATATCACCCACCCGCAATCCGCTGCGGCGCGCCGGACCGTCCGGATGCAATTCGGCGACCAGCGCGCCGATCGGCCGCACCAAACCAATCGCCTCGGCAATTTCCGCCGTAACATCTTGCGTGTTGGCGCCTAACCAGGGTCGTTGCAGCCGGCCAGCAATCCCTGCGCCGGCAATAACAGTGCGCACCATATTTGCCGGAACGGCAAAGCCAATCCCTTGACTACCACCGCTACGACTGAAGATCGCCGTATTGACGCCGGCCAACTTGCCGTCCATTCGCAACAAAGCGCCGCCGGAGTTACCTGGATTAATGGCCGCGTCGGTCTGGATGAAAAAGTTGAAATCGGAAATGCCCACATTGGTCCGCGCAAGTCCCGAGACGATGCCGCTGGTCACGGTTTGACCGACACCAAACGGATTGCCGATGGCGATAACCAGATCGCCGACTTCCAGTTCGTCGCTGTTTCCGATTTCGATATACGGCAGTTCGTCACTCGTTTCGATTTTGAGCACCGCCAAATCTGACCGCTCATCTTCGCGCAGGACCGTGGCGGTAAATTCCCTGCGGTCGGCCAAAACGACCTTAATCTCGTCGGCGCCCGAAATGACGTGGAAATTGGTCACGATAAGGCCATCGGACTGCACAATGACCCCGGAACCCAGGGAATTTTCTATGCGCTCACGCCGTTGTCGCGGCAAAGCGTCACCAAAGAAACGGCGGAAAAAGGGGTCGTCGAATAGCGGCGACACCTGCCGGGTAACGGCTTTGCGGGTAAATATATTCACCACGGCCGGAGCCGCCTGTTTGACCAACGGCGCAAACGACAAGGTGACGGCCTCGGAACTGCCTGGCACAATCTTCTGCGCGATCGCGCCGGTGGTAAACCCGGCAACCGTAAGCCACACGATCGCTGTCGCGGCCGCGATGGTTCGGATACAGCGAGAAAAGATCACATTCAGCATCCGCCAATTCTAGGACCTGGGCTCACAAAGACCTAGCCACAACCGGCCACGAGTTCGAGGAAGACGAGGAATGACGTACGGCTGTCCTTTTCGGAGAGACACGGTGGTTTCCAGTCTCGGCTCCCGCCCGTGTTATGTTGGTCGCCTCGGGTGATCGTCTTTTGGCTATTTTACGCCATCCGTAAGTTTGGAATGATCGTCCAAAGCACACCAAAATGCGGACATTTCAGATGCCGTCCTACCAACGATAAAGGGCCGCCTTGCGGCGACCCCCCTAATATTTCGCTGATGCTGCAATGCTCAGGCGGCTTCGTCTTCGAACTCTTCCTCTTCACCGGGGACCGGGCCGGAATCCTGGCCTTTGGCGTCTTCATCGCGCTCGACCAATTCGATGATCCCAACCGGCGCCGAATCGCCATAGCGATAGCCCGCCTTCAACACACGGGTATAGCCACCCGGCCGCTCAGCATAGCGCTCGGCGAGCGTGGTGAATAATTTCTCGACCAACGCCGTGTCGCGAAGCATAGACAAAGCTTGACGGCGGGCATGCAAATCGCCGCGCTTACCCAGCGTAATCAGCCGGTCTGTTATTCCCCGCATTTCCTTGGCTTTCGGCAAGGTCGTGGTGATTTGTTCGTGCTTGATCAGCGCCGCCGCCATGTTGGCAAACATGGCCTTGCGGTGGCTTGACGTTCGGTTGAGCTTGCGCCCGCTCATACGGTGACGCATCGGACAATACTCCTACTTGAACGGGCCGGTTAAAACGGCTCCTCGAGCCGCTTGGCCATGTCTTCGATGTTCTCGGGCGGCCAGCTGGTGATCTCCATACCAAGATGGAGCCCCATTTGCGCCAGCACTTCCTTGATCTCATTCAACGACTTGCGGCCAAAGTTGGGCGTGCGGAGCATCTCCGCCTCGGTCTTCTGAACCAAGTCGCCGATATAGATGATATTGTCATTCTTCAGGCAGTTCGCCGAGCGGACCGATAATTCCAACTCGTCAACTTTGCGCAACAGGTTGCGGTTGAACTCGAGATCTTCCTGGACGACTTCGATTTGCTGGACCGCCTGGGGCTCTTCGAAGTTGACGAATAATTGCAGTTGGTCCTGCAAAATACGCGCCGCCAATGCGATCGTATCCTCGGCATTCACCGCGCCATTGGTTTCGATTTCGAGCGTTAAGCTATCAAGATCGGTACGCTCGCCGACGCGAGCGTGGCCGACTTGATAGGACACCTTCTTGACCGGCGAAAACAGTGCGTCCACGGGGATCAACCCGATCGGCGCATCGGCCGCGCGATTCAGCGCCGCCGGAACATATCCTTTTCCCGACTCCACTGTCATTTCCATGACCACGCGCGCGCCCTGATCGAGGGTCAGGAGCACGTGATCGGGGTCCATGACTTCGATGTCGGGACCGGTCTCGACCTGGCTTGCGGTCACTTCGCCGGGGCCAGTCGCGGTCAGCGTCATCCGCTTCGGACCCTCGCTATGCATACGCAGCGCCATCGATTTGACGTTCAAGACGACGTCGGTGATGTCTTCGCGCACCCCGGGAATCGACGAGAACTCATGCAAGACACCTTCAATTTGGATCGACGTCACCGCGGCGCCCTGCAACGACGACAAGAGGATCCGACGCATCGCATTGCCCAGGGTTAATCCGAATCCGCGCTCCAGCGGTTCGGCCACGATTGTTGCTTGCCGCGCGGGGTTTGTGCCCGGCTGGATGTCGAGTTTGCTTGGCTTGATTAAATCAGTCCAGTTCTTCTGCAGCATTGATTGCCTACCTTAAAATATCGACTAGACCGGTTTTCCGATCGTCGGAATAGTTTGCCTGAGGTAACCGTTGTCAGACGTAACGACAGCGAATAGCGGGGTGAATTCTGTTACGGGCGCCCCACGCGCCCGGCCGCTTCAGACGCGGCGGCGTTTACGTGGACGGCACCCATTATGAGGAACCGGGGTCACATCGCGGATCGACGTAATTTCGAAGCCAACCGCTTGCAGCGCCCGCAGCGCCGACTCGCGACCCGATCCCGGACCGCGAATTTGAACCGCCAGGGTTTTCATGCCGTGCTCTTGCGCTTTGCGCCCAGCGTCTTCCGCTGCCATCTGAGCCGCATAGGGGGTCGATTTGCGCGAGCCTTTAAATCCCCGATTACCCGCCGACGACCATGCGATGGTATTGCCTTGCGCGTCGGTAATTGTGATGTGTGTATTGTTGAATGTCGCGCTGACATGCGCCACACCCGACGTGATGTTCTTGCGTTCGCGTTTGCGCACGCGCGTTGTTGCGGCTTTTGCCATTACCCTCTGATCCGATAGCTGCGTTAATTAGACTTTTTTCTTGCCGGTAATCGGCCGCGCTTTACCTTTACGGGTGCGGGCATTTGTGTGCGTGCGTTGACCATGAACCGGCAACCCTTTGCGGTGGCGTATACCGCGATAACAGCCCAGGTCCATATATCGCTTGATGTTCATGGCCACTTCGCGGCGCAGATCACCTTCAACTTGGTAATCCCGGTCGATCGCCTCGCGCACCCGAATGACCTCGTCGTCGGTCAGTTCGTGAACCCGGCGTTCCAGCGGAACATCGCACTTTTCACATATTTCCACTGCCTTCGTGCGACCAATACCGTGGATATAGGTCAGCGCGATTGGCACCCGTTTTTGGGTTGGAATGTTGACACCGGCAATTCGCGCCACGCTCCGAACTCCTTACGTTACGGTGTATTAATATAGGGCAATTTTTGGGTAACCAAAGCCGCCGGATTATATGATTTTCCGCCGACCGGTCAACAGCTTAGACGGCTGTGACCACTTGCTCTATCTGTTGTGTCACCTGTTCGATCGACTGCATGCCGTCGACCTGTTTCAGCATATCCCGATCCTGGTAGAAGGGTAAAATCGGGGCCGTTTGTTCATGATATACCCCAAGCCGCTTACGCAAGGTCTCGGCATTGTCGTCGCTGCGCCGTTCGGCTTCCGGCATTTGCGCGACACGACCATTGATCCGGTCGACAAGAATCTCGTCATCAACCGCTATTTCGATGACAAAATCGAGCGCCAAACCCTTCTCGGCGAGCATATTTTCCAGCGCCTCGGCCTGCGCCGTCGTGCGCGGGAACCCGTCGAGGATGAAGCCATTTACGCAGTCCGATTGATCGATTCGCTCGGAGATGATCTGGATCATGATGACGTCGGGCATCAAATGGCCGGCGTCCATCACGGTTTGTGCCTGTTGGCCTAGCTCACTACCCGATGCCACGGCCGCACGCAACATATCGCCGGTCGAAAGCTGGACGATACCGTGGGTCTCTTCCAAGATTTTCGCCTGAGTGCCTTTGCCGGCTCCCGGCGGTCCGAGCAGAATGATGTTCATCAGCCTTGGTAAGGAAACCGGCGTTACCCGCGCCGGCCTTTTAGTTTCGCCTTGCGGATCAAACCTTCGTATTGGTGCGC
>JAPUHN010000163.1 GCA_027297685.1 Alphaproteobacteria bacterium
AAGACATCTGAGGCCGAGGCCGGCGTGCTGGGGTTGCCCCAGATAGCTCAAAGAGCGCCGTACAGCCTCGCGGTGCGGCGCCAACGTCTCCAACCGCCAGCGCACAGCCGCGGCGATGCGCTCGCGAATCTTGAGCGAGACAATGTCCTGTTCGGCCAAAGCGGCGGCCATCTCCCGGTCGGTTTCAGCGCTCCAAAATTCGATGGCGTCGGCCCCACCACCGGGGAAGGCGCGGCGCCAAATGGTGTCGTCGAACCCGGCATCCACCGCGCCTTGGCGTAAGGTCCGCTCGGTCCAGCCATCGAACGGCACATGATCGAGCGCCTTTTCCAGGATCGCCCGGCGCTCGGCGGCCAAATTCTCAGTCGCTAGTTTCTTCGTCGGGCGCCGCATCGCTCACCTCAATTTGATCTTCGCTGTCCTGCGATTCCGGTGCATCCCGGCCCTTATTCAACTCATCGACGAAGCCAAACTGTGACATGTCCTCGATGCGCATAGGATACAGGATGCCGTCCAAATGATCGCATTCGTGCTGGAGCACCCGTGCGTGAAACCCTTCGGCCTCGCGATCCACGGTATCCCCTTCCAGAGTTTGGTAGGTCAAGCGAACACGATCGGAGCGGCGCACCGGCCCCGCCATGCCGGGAACCGAAAGGCAAGCCTCGAAGCCGACGCTGGTTTCCTCGCCCAGCGGCTCGACCACGGGATTGATCATCGCTGTCGTCGGAACCTCCCGGCTCGCAGCGACTTCATCGCCGCTGTCGTCGGCCTCTGCCTCTACCCCGGCGTCGATGCGCGCGGCCACCACCTTGTAGACGACGATCCGCCAGGGCATGTGCACTTGCGGCGCCGCCAGCCCGGTGCCGTCGGCGTCTTCCATGGTCTCGATCATGGCGGCGATCAGCCGGCTGACTTCGGGTGCCGTTGGGTCAGCGACTTCCTCGGCGCGCTGACCCAGAACAGGGTGTCCCATGCGGGCAATTTTCAAAATTGGCATAAATGCAATATGCGGTCAGTGCCCGGATGCGTAAAGGGTGAGACTGGCACCGGGCATCGACTTAACGCTATGCTCGATGTCGGATCACCGATGCCGGCATCGAAGGGCGTGCGCAGACCATGGTTTCACAGACATACGTTGATGGGGATTGGATCGAAGGCAACGTGCCGCTGATCGGCGCCGATTCCCACGCCATCTGGCTTGGTTCGATCACGTTCGACGGCGCCCGCGCCTTCGAGGGCGTGACCCCCGACCTCGACCGCCATTGCGACCGGCTAATCAACTCGACCAAAGTCATGAACATGGAACCGATGCTGAGCGCCGGCGAGATCGAAGAACTCGCGCTCGACGGGGTCAAGCGGTTCGCGCCGGAAAGCGCACTATACATCCGGCCAATGTTCTGGGCCGATGCCGCCCTCGACGTGCTGGTACCGGATCCCGAAAGCACCAGATTCGCGTTGACCGTTTTCGAGGCGGCGATGCCGACCGGCGCCGGGTTTTCATGTTGTCTCAGTACCTACCGGCGGCCAGGCCCCGAAACGGCGCCGACCGACGCCAAGGCGTCATGTCACTACCCCAACAGCTCGCGCGCCCTGATCGAAGCGCGCAATCGCGGTTTCCAGAACCCGGTGATGCGCGACGGGCTGGGACACGTCGCCGAATTCGCTACGTCGAACATTTGGATCGTCAAGGACGGCGTCGCCATCACACCGGTGCCCAACGGCTCGTTCCTCAACGGTATCACCCGCCAGCGGCTGATCGAATTGATGCGCGCCGACGGTATGCCAGTGGTCGAGCGCACGGTGCGGGTCGAGGAATTGCTCGAGGCCGACGAGATTTTCAACACCGGCAACTACGGCAAGGTGCAGCCGGTGACCCGCTACGAGGACCGCGACCTGCAACCGGGGCCGGTCTATCGGCGCACCCGCGAACTTTACTGGGACTTCGCCCACGCCAAGCGGTGAGCCGGCAAGGGTCGCTCCACAGAAATTTGAGCCTCATGCTGAGCTTGTCGAAGTATGAGGCCCGGTGCCTTCGTCCTTCGACAGGCTCAGGATGAGGACACCGGCTTCGGCCAGCTTACGTCGCGCTCAAATCCTCACCGGCCAGCGCGCGGCGGATAAGGGTCACCGTCTCTGGCGCACCGTAAAGCGCGGCGAAGGAGCCGAAGCGCGGGCCCTGGCTTTCGCCGAACAGCACTTCGTAGAGCGCCTTGAACCAGTCGCGCAACGGCTCGAATTCGTGCGCCTTACCGATCGCGTAGACTTCATTCTGAATAGTTTCCGCATCGGGATCGGGATCGAGCGCTTCGATCCGTTCGGCAAGTTCGACCATCGCCACACGTTCCTTATCGTCCGGGGCGCGATAGGATTTCGCCGGTTTGACGAAATCCCGGTAGAACGCCAGCGCGTGAACAACGAGGCGGTCGAGCAACGGGTCACTGGCCGGCGTTGCGCCCGCAGCGTGCCGCGCGATGAAACCCCAGAGCACAGCCGGGTCGTCGGTGTTGCAGGCGCTGGCCAGATTGAGCAGGACGGCGAACGACACGCCGATCTGTATTTCCGGCACCGCGCCGCCATGAATATGCCATACCGAATTCTGCAAGCGCTCGGCCGGTTCCTGGCCATGGAAGCGCGCCACGTTGCCGAGATATTCGTCGACCGACTTGGGAATGACGTCGAAATACAGCCGCTTGGCGGTCTTCGGCTTGTTGAACATGAACTGCGACAGGCTCTCTGGCGGGCCGTAGGTAAGCCATTCGTCGATGGTCAAACCGTTGCCGCGCGACTTCGAAATTTTTTCGGCGTTTTCGTCGAGGAACAGTTCGTAGGTGAGCCCTTCGGGCGGCCGCGCGCCCAAGATTCGGCAGATCTTGCCCGACAGTTTCACCGACTCGATCAGGTCCTTGCCCGACATTTCGTAGTCGACTTCAAGCGCCTTCCACCGCATCGCCCAATCGGCTTTCCACTGCAGCTTGCAATGGCCTCCGGTAACCGGGGTTTCGGTCAATGCGTCGGTCTCGGGATCACGATAGACAACGCTTCCGGCCTCGGGCTTGACCTCGGCCATTGGCACTTGCAAGACCACGCCGGTGCGCGGACAGATCGGTAAAAACGGGCTGTAGGTTGCTTGCCTATCTTTTCCCAGGGTCGGCAGAATTACCTGCATGACCGCATCGTAGTTGGCCAATATCTGCAACAGCGCGTCGTCGAACCGGCCGTCGCGGTAACATTCGGTCGAGCTAATGAACTCATAATCGAACTCGAACCGGTCGAGGAAGGCCTGCAGCCGCGCGTTGTTGTGGGCGCCGAAGCTGTCGTGGGTACCGAAGGGGTCGGGTACTTGCGTGAGCGGCTTTCCCAAATGCGGCTCGAGCACCTCGCCGTTGGGAATGTTGTCGGGCACCTTACGCAGGCCGTCCAGATCGTCGGAAAAGGCGATCAGGCGCGTTGGAATGTCCGACAGCGTGGCAAACGCATGGCGCACCATAGTGGTGCGCACAACTTCGCCGAAGGTGCCAATATGGGGCAGGCCAGACGGACCGTAACCGGTTTCGAACAGCACGTAGCCTTTTTCAGGCGCGCGGCCGGGTTCGGCGCCGCCCAAGCGCTTAACGACCGCGCGCGCCTCTTCGAACGGCCACGCGCGCGCCGCTCCGGCTAATTCGCGTTCCACGGTGTTGTGCCCCATTTTGTTCCACAATCAAATCGCGGGCGGAACTTAGAGCAGTATCCAGCCAGATGGAATCAATTCTGTTGGCGTCACGGAACCTTGGCGGGGCGCAAAACAAAGTCAACCGCGCGCGCGAGTGACCGCGCGGCGGCGAATGCAAAGTAAGTATGCCCGGTCGACCCCGGGGGCGATCCCGGGGCAAGCCGGTTAGACTATAACGTCAACCTGACGGTCGCGCGACGCTTGCTGTTCCACGCCAGTATCGGTCGACGGCGGTGTTACCGCTTGGCTCGGAGTATCCGCTTGCGTGGTTTGCTGAGCGGGCAGCGGCGCAGTGGCCGGCCGCGGTTGAGACGCGTCGGACACCAGGGTCGATACAGGACCGGTTGGTGAAATTGCCATGGTGGTTCTCCTACCTGGATAATCGTTCGAAGACTGGCCAATAATCGACTCAGACCTTCCAGACTGTCCTGACGAAACTGGACAGACTTCAGGGCCGAAAGGATAGCGATTGCACCCGCCAAGTCACGCACGATCGTTTAAATTTTTGTCCGTGATCGACAAAAATTTGGCGAAAGTTTTAGCGACCAGGTGCGCATCCCCGTTAAGGTTGGCTCATGAACCAGGGATATTCCACGGCCGCGCCGGATACGCCTACCACGCTGCTGCCATTGGCGGCCATCCATGTGTTGCGCACGACCGCGCTCTGGGCGGCGGCCGGCGGCGAACCCGAAACACTGTCGCGCGACGAGGCGGCCCGGCGTATCGACGCGGCGCCACCATTGCTGTGCCACGCGCCATCGATCGCGCGCCGGCTAAACCGCGATCACCTGGCCGGTTACGACATCTTGGAGCTATTCGCCTTCGTGCGGCCGGCGCAGTTTACATTGCCGACATTGCACGGTGTCGCCCGCACGCTGGGTATTGCCGGCGACCAATCAGTGGCACCGATACCCCTGTTGCACGCCGTGGCCGGCCGCCTGCTGGCCGAGATCGCGGCCGACAACGACGAACGCGATGATGCCGTAGCGATCGCCCGCGATATGGCCCGTGCCGGCTGGCTGTGGGGACCGATCGTACTGAAGGCGCTCGGCGCCGAACCTTCATCCGATGCGGCCAAGGCCGGTACGTCGAGCGCCTTGGCGGTCTGGCGCAAGCTGCCCGAATGGGCCGAGATGGCGCCGGAAACCCAACCGGGTAACGATCCGGTCGAGCCGGCCGAGGCGCGCCAGCGTCTCGCCGAATTGCTCGGCGACGACGCTGAGCCCCGTCCCATGCAGGCCGATTACGCGTCCGCCGTCAGCGCCATGTTTGCACCACGATCGGCGCCGGACACACCGAACTTTGTTCTCGCCGAGGCCGGAACCGGGACCGGCAAGACACTGGGCTACATCGCACCGGCGAGTTTATGGGCCGAGCGCAACGGCGGGCCGGTTTGGATCAGCACCTACACCCGCAATCTGCAGCGCCAGATCGACCAGGAACTCGACCACCTGTATCCCGACCCTCAGTTGAAGGCCGCAAAAGTGGTGATCCGCAAGGGCCGCGAAAACTATCTGTGCCTGCTCAACATGGAGGAAGCGGTCGGGCGGTTCGCCGCCTTGCGGCCGCGCGAGGCTGTCGGTATCGGCCTGCTGGCCCGGTGGGCGGCGACGACACGCGACGGCGATTTCGGCGGCGACTTTCCAGCCTGGCTGGTCGATCTGGTCGGAACGGCGACCACCCTGTCGCTCTCCGACCGACGCGGCGAGTGTATATATTCGTCCTGCCTGCATTACTCGAAATGCTACATCGAACACAGCGTGCGCCGCGCCCGACGTGCCGACTTGGTGGTCGCCAACCACGCCTTGGTGATGATCCAGGCCGCGCTGGGCGACGACGACGACCGCTTGCCCACGCGCTACATCTTCGACGAAGGCCACCATTTGTTCGACGCCGCCGATTCGGCGTTCGGTGGCCGCCTGTCGGGCCAGGAGACCGCCGAGCTGCGGCGTTGGTTGCTGGGGCCGGAAGGTGGGCGACGGCGTCTCGGTGGCCGCGCCCGTGGCCTGCGCGAGCGCGCCGGCGATCTGATCGCCGCCGACGACAGCGTCGCCCAGGATGCGCTTTCAGCCGCCCTGGCAGCGGCCGGCGCCCTGCCCGCGCCGGGCTGGATGGCGCGGCTCAGCGAGTCCAATCCCGACGGCCCGGCGGAGACTTTTCTGAGCGCGCTGCGCCAACAAGTCTACGCCCGCGCCAGCACGCAACACAGTTATTACAGCTTAGAGTGCGAGGTGCATCCGCTGGATCACGCAGTCGGCGAAGCGGCGCACGCATTGGCCGATGCCTTGGCGCAGCTTGTGCGTCCGCTGCTTAAGCTGCGCGATCGGCTGCGCCGACGCCTCGACGTGGACGCCGACGAACTCGATAGCGCCACCCGGACGCGCATCGAGGCGGTTTGCCGGGGGTTGGCCCGGCGCGGTGAAATATTGGTTTCCGGTTGGGTCGACATGCTTGGCGCGCTCGATGCGGAAACGCCGGAAGTTTTCGTCGACTGGTTCGCCGTCGACCGCACTGACGGCCGGGATTTTGACGCCGGCATGTTCCGCCATTGGGTCGATCCGACAGTTCCGTTCGCCGAATCGGTAGCACGCCGCGCCCATGGCGTTTTAGTAACCTCGGCGACCCTGACGGGGCGAAGCGGCGATGTAGAGGAAGACTGGCGCACCGCTGAACGACGTACCGGTGCGGTCCATCTGCCGGCGCCAGCGATCCGCAGCCGGGTCGCCTCGCCATTCGATTACGCCGAACAAACGCGGGTCATCATCGTCACCGACGTCCAGCGCAACGAACCAGACCAGGTTGCCGCGGCATTGCGGGAGTTGTTCCTGGCAGCCGGTGGCGGCGGTCTTGGTTTGTTTACGTCGATCGCGCGGCTACGTCAGGTCTACGCCCGCATCGACGCGCCGCTCGAGGACGCCGGCTTGCCGCTTTACGCGCAGCACGTCGATGCGCTGAACGTAGCGACCTTGATCGACATCTTCCGCGCCGAAGCCGACGCCTGTCTGCTGGGGACCGATGCGGTGCGCGACGGGGTCGATGTGCCGGGGGCCTCGCTACGGCTGTTGGTGTTCGACCGCGTTCCGTGGCCGCGGCCGACTATTCTTCACAAGGCCCGCCGCGAGGAATTCGGCGGCCGCGCCTATGATGATATGCACGCCCGCTTGCGCCTATCGCAAGCCTACGGACGCCTGATCCGGCGCGACACCGACCGGGGAGTCTTCGTCATACTCGATAGCGCCATGCCGTCGCGGCTCCTGGGCGCATTCCCCGAAGGTGTCGAAGCGCAACGGATCGGTCTGGTCGACGCAATCGAAGAGACGACAGCGTTTCTCGGTGGCTAACAGATACCTCGACGCATTCGCGTGAATTGGGAGACAGACGTAATTTTCGTCGCCATCGCTTGACGGCGGCATCGCAAGGCGGCTTTATCCCCCGTCACTCAAGCTTAGGAATTTTAAGATGATCGATCATCAAGCGGCACTTATCTATGCCATGGTCATGGCCTCGGCGGCGGATAGCGATATGACCGATGCCGAGTTAGCCCGGATTGGCGATATCGTTAGCCACCTACCGATATTTGGCGGTTTCGACCCCGAGCGATTGCCTGATATCACAAAAGACTGCGCCATTCTTCTATCCGACGAAGACGGCCTCGAGAAGGCATTCGATGCGATGAGTAAGACGCTACCCAGTCGTCTGCGCGAAACCGCTTACGCGCTGGCATGCGACGTGGTTGCAGCCGACGGAGTGGCGGTGCAGGAGGAATTACGCTTGCTCGAGCTCATGCGCCACGCACTCGATATCGACAGGCTGAACGCCGCAGCCATCGAGCGCGGCGCGGCGGCGCGCTACGCCGTCGCATAAGATCGCGCGGCGCCGGAGACAGCGGTAATGTCAAACGTGGAGGGGTGGAAAATAGGGCTGATCGGCCTCGGTCATATGGGAAAGCCGATGGCCCGCAATCTGCATCAAGCGGGCGCGGAGGTCACGGTCAGCAGCCGCAGCCCCGGCCCGGTCGACGAACTTGCCGGCGAAGGCCTGGCCAGGGCAAGTACACCGGGTGACGTCGCCGCGGCGGCAGATATTGTGATCATTATGGTGACCGATACCGCTGGCGTGGACCAGGTTCTGCACGGCCCCGACGGCGTGATCGCCGGTCTGACGCCAGGCAAAACCGTCATCGACATGGGGACCACGAAAGTGCGCGAGACCCGTGAATGGGCCAAGGAAGTCGTCGCGGCTGGCTGTGCTTACGTTGACGCACCGGTCTCCGGCGGCCAGGTCGGCGCCGAACAAGGGTCGCTGTCGATTATGGTCGGGTGCACGGTCGATGCATTGGAACGCGTGCGGCCAATATTCGAAGTGCTCGGAGGCAACATCACTCATATCGGCGATATCGGCGCCGGGCAGGTGGCGAAAACGGCCAATCAGGCAATCGTCGCGGTGACGTTGGCTGCGGTCGCTGAAGGTCTGACGTTGGCCCAACGCGCCGGTGTGGATCCCGGCAAAGTACGCGAGGCGCTGCAAGGAGGCTTTGCGGAATCGCGCGTCCTCGACTTGCACGGCGGGCGTATGGTCGAGCGGAAGTTCGAGCCGGGCGGACCAGCCCGGGTCCAGCTCAAAGACGTCGATCAAGCTCTCGAATTGGCTGCGCAAGTAGCCCTCGAAACACCCACGCTGACCAACACGCAAAAGCTCTGGCAAAAAATGATCGACCACGGCTGGGGCGAACTCGACCAGGCCGGTATCATCCGGGTGATCGAAGAACTCTGAACTCCAGTCATCCAGATCGCCGTGACGACCCGAGACGCGGCGGCAGGCCGATCAGCACTTGCAGTGCCGCTTTGAACATTTCCGCATTTTCACCCAGTACGGCAAAGAACCTGGCGTCGACCAGGCCGACTTCCGGTGCGATTTCATCGACCGCCCGCCGTCCGCTCTCGCTGAGATAGAGTGCACGCGAACGCGCATCGGTTCCCGGCGCACGGCGCAGATGGCCCGCCGCCTCCAACTGGCGCAGCACCTGCGAGGCCATCGTCGTATCGACACCACAATATTTAGCCAGTGCCCGTTGAGTGGTCGTGGCCGGCGCCGCAACCGGACGATCCTCTAGATGACGCAGTCCCAGCAACAAAACATACTGGGCTTGGGTCAGCCCTTGCGCCTTAACGACTACGCGAAATTCGCGCTGCCAGGCATTTGCTGCCCGCCATAACAATATTCCAGGACTCTCGTCGGGCCCGCGCCGGCGCGGGGTCGCCATATCGGTGTGCTCTATGTCGGACATAGCCAATAAACGCTCCAATTTTATATTTACTATATATGCTTATAATTTGTATACATACTATTGTTGAGAAAATGCCTAGGCCGGCCACATATGGCCGGTGCGTGTGGGGAAAAGAAAAAGGCCGCGCCGGTGATGCCCGGTACGGCCTTTGGAAACGTATTGAGAAGTGGGGTGGCTTACATGCCCATACCACCCATGCCACCCATGTCCGGCATCGCCGGCGCTGAGGAGGGCGGTTCCGGTTTCTCGGCCACCATAGCTTCCGTGGTGATCAACAGACCGGCCACCGAGGCTGCGTCCTGCAGAGCCGTACGAACGACCTTCGTCGGGTCGATGATGCCGGCCCTGACCAGGTCGGTGTACTCACCCTTTTGGGCGTCGTAGCCATAGGTCGTGCTTTTCTGCTCGAGCAGCTTGCCGGCGACGACGGCGCCATCGGTGCCCGAGTTCTCGACGATCTGGCGCGCCGGCGTCTGGATCGCCTTGCGGACGATGTTGATGCCGACCCGCTGATCGTCATTGTCGCCGGTCAGCTTGTCGAGAACGCGCGTGGCGTACAACAAAGCCACGCCGCCGCCCGGTACGATGCCTTCTTCGACCGCCGCGCGGGTCGCATTCATGGCGTCTTCGACACGGTCCTTCTTCTCCTTGACCTCGATCTCGGTCGCGCCGCCGACACGGATAACCGCAATACCGCCGGCCAATTTGGCCAGGCGTTCCTGCAGCTTCTCACGATCGTAGTCCGACGTGGTCTCCTCGACCTGCGCCCTGATCTGGTTGCAGCGACCGAGAATATCGTTCTTCTTGCCGGCGCCATCGATGATGGTGGTCTCTTCCTTGGTGATGGAAACCCGCTTCGACGTGCCGAGCATGTCGAGCGTGACGTTCTCGAGCTTGATGCCGAGGTCTTCGGAAATCACCTGGCCGCCGGTGAGGATGGCGATGTCTTCGAGCATCGCCTTGCGGCGATCGCCGAAGCCCGGCGCCTTGACGGCGGAGATCTTGAGGCCGCCGCGCAGCTTGTTGACCACCAGGGTGGCCAGCGCTTCGCCCTCGATGTCCTCGGCGATGATCAGCAAAGAACGGCTCGACTGCACCACCGCTTCGAGCACCGGCAGCATCGCCTGCAGGCTCGACAGCTTTTTCTCGTGGAGAAGAATGTAGGGGTCCTCCATCTCGCAGATCATCTTGTCGGCGTTGGTGATGAAGTACGGCGACAAGTAGCCGCGGTCGAACATCATTCCCTCGACGACGTCGAGTTCGGTCACCAGGCTCTTGGCCTCCTCGACCGTAATCACGCCCTCGTTGCCGACCGTCTGCATGGC
>JAPUHN010000164.1 GCA_027297685.1 Alphaproteobacteria bacterium
GTGATGAAACGAGGCGGACAAATTGTGTTTGACGATGTCGACGCCAAGATAGCGTTACTGGTCGCGTCTTCCGCAAGGATAATGGAGGAGTTTAAGGCGAAAGCCCCGACCGTCGAGTACCTGTAGCGAGCGGCGCTGTCATCGAAATGGTCGAGCAGACCGAGAGCCTGCGCGCGCGTCGAGACTTTCCTGAAAGAAGTCAAAGCTGCCTGACGGCGGCAGGATGATTTAATAAAGCTTGTTGACGTACTCGTCGGCGATGCGCGCGTCGATCGCCTTGCCGTCGACGCCGTACCAATCCTGATTGACCTGACCCAAGGTCGGGAAATCCTTGCGGTCGATCTGCACGTCTGGGTTCCAAAGATCGGCACGGATAATCGCCTTGCCACAGTGCATATAGACATCGCGGATATCGACCACCAGCGCGGCGCGCGGCGGCTTGCCTTTGGCTTCCAACGTCGCCAACAGCGCGGGATCGGTGGTCAGTCTTGCGCGGCCATTGATACGCAAAATCTCGTTCATGCCGGGCACCATCAACATTAGGCCGACTTCCGGATTTTCCATGACGTTGTGGAACGAGTCGGTGCGCCGGTTGCCGGGGCGGTCGGGTATGGCGATGGTGGTGTCGTCGAGCACCCGCACGAAGCCAGGCGCGTCGCCGCGCGGGCTGGCGTCGGCCCGGCCGTCGTTGGCCGCCGAGGTCGAGAGCACCAGGAAGGGCGACAGCGAGATGAAGTGCTTGCTGTGATCGTTGAGCTTCGGCAGCTCCTTACGGCTCAAATGGCCCTTCGGCTGGCCGTAATGCTCCTCGAGGTGGTCGCGCGTCGTGATGCGCCCCTTGGGCGTGGCGGGCATGGCGCCGTCCTTTCGTCGTACGATTGTCCGTGGACCGTAATTCTGACCAATTGGCCGGACAATTGCCACTCTCGGTGTGATTTAAGGTTTTACAATTGTGCGCGCTCGATAGGCCGCAGCGCCGGCCAAGCCGGCCTAGATCAGATTTTTCCGAGACGGTTTTTAATTACACCCGCCCTTTTCGCTACTGCGTGATTCGCTCGGCTGTCAGGCGATGGCAGCCAGGACAGGTGCGTCGTCGTTCTCCACAATGGGCGCTTCACCGATAAAGTCCACGATAACCGGCCGCGCACGCGTCCGTGCAGATGGGAACCGCAGGGTAACCTTGGTCCCCTCACCCAAGGCGCTATGCAGTTCCAATGTGCCGCCGTGCAGCTCGATGAGCGACTTGACCATCGGCAGCCCCAATCCGGTGCCGTCGTGCGTGCGGCAGAGCACGTTTTCGGCCTGGCCGAACGGGGTCAGAACATGCTCGAGGTATTGCGGCGCGATACCGATCCCATTGTCGATGACCGTCAGGGCAATGGCGCCATCCGGTTCTGCGTCGGCGCGCACAGTGATCTGACCTCCCGACGGTGTGAACTTGATGGAGTTGTACAACAGGTTCAACAGACCGCGCTTGATCAGTTGGCCGTCGCCATAGAGGTGCGGCAGGCCGGGCGCCACTTCGGCGCGCAGGCTGACGCCGGCATTGGCGGCCCTTTCGCGCAGCAACCTGACGCTTTCGTCGAGCAATGCCTCGGCATCGAGCACCTCTTCGTGCAGTTCGACGGCGCCGGCTTCTATTTTAGACATATCGAGAATGTCGTTGATCACCGCCAGCAAATGCTGCCCGCCGCCATGGATATCCTTGGTATATTCGCGATAGCTCTCATGGCCCAGCGGGCCGTGCGGCTCGCTCAGCATGAAGTCGGAAAAACCCAGAATGGCGTTCAGCGGCGTGCGCAGCTCATGGCTCATCTGGGCCAGGAAATCGCTTTTCATGCGATTGGCCGATTCGGCTTCTTGCCGCGCCATATTCAGCTCGACCTTGTGGGCCTCGGTCTCGGCCAGCATGGCGTTGAAACCGTCGACCAGGTCGCCGAGCTCGTCGCTGCTGTGTTTTTTCGCGCGTAGCGAGTAATCGCGCTCGCGCGCCACCGCGCTCACCGTGTCCAACAAGCCGAAGATCGGTTGGGTAATCTGTCTCTGTAACAACGACGCCAGCAGCCACGCCATCGCTATCGCCAGCAGGACGATCATCAAAACGCCCGCGAGATAGATATCTATGGTGGCGCCGATTTGATCGAGGTTCGAGCGGATGTGGATGACACCGACGACATCGCCGTCGAGCCCAATCGGCCCGAAGATGTCGACCGTACTAGCGCTCCAGGTCAATTTGTAGGGCGGGTCGTTATCACTCGAAAAACCAACCCAGTTTGACGGTAGATGGTCCATGCCCATCGTCGAGGTCGCAATCGACGGCGAGGTTACCGACGCATGGGTCGCACCGTCGCGCGCGATACCGGCGGCATAATGCGCGAACAAGCGCCCGTCGGGGGTAAGCAGGGTAGCCGCCTCGATGTTCGGCCGGGCGCTAAGGGCGGCCAGTGTTTCCTGCGCCGCCGATCTATCGTCGAAAACGATTGCTGCTGCCGAATTGCTGGCAGTTATTTGCGCGATCGCTGTCAACTCTTGCATCAATGCGCGCTTGTAATTATTGATCTCGAGCGCGACAAAAAGCGCCGACGCGAGTACCAAAACAATGGTGGTCACCAACACGGTGATCGCCGTAAACTTATGGCGTATAGAAAGGTTCCGGATCATTTCGTCGATACCGGCGTTCGCGCCGTCTGGGTACCGACGGTGTCGGCCAGGCGCAGCAGTTTGGAGCTCAGCTTCAGTCCCGCCAGATTGGCTGCGCCGATATTGACCTCGATGCGGCTGCGGTCGTCGACTTCCTTCAGCGCGATGATGCCGCCGGAGTTGGCGAACTGGTTGATGTCGGCGACCGTTAGGATCGGCAGCGCACTCACGGTGTCCAGGATCGCCCCCAGCCAATCCTTCTCGGAAGCGCTGACGAACAGAATATGGCACGCCGCGGCATCTTCGACCTTGGCGATGAGCGCCGTCACAAGGGCCCTGTTCCTGACCGTTTTGCCGTTCAGCGATTCCAGCGCGGGGCCGAACGGATCGGCGCCAATGACGCAGATGCGCAACGGTGCTGTGTCATTGCTAAAGGCCGCCGCGGGCCACGACGCAAACTTGGCGAAGTTATAGAGGATCGCCGCTTTGATCAGATATTCACGGCTGATTTCCGCCGGCTGGGTCGTGTTGGCGAGAGCAATTTCAGCGGATTGCGCGCGTGCGGCCGGGGCCGCCGCCAGCGCGATCATGCCACCGGCGAGGCCAGCGAACGCGAGGCTGCGAAGGGTCGCGGCGATGGTTGTTGCGATTTGCATCTGTTGTTTTTTAATAGCCATGACCGTTACACCAAAACGTTCGCGTTAACGGTGATGTCGGTATCGACCTGCAGGGTCGCCGCGTTTCCACCACTACCTTGGGTGTAGATGTGGTAGCCACCAGATACGCCGCCATCTGTCCAGCCGGTGCCAGCATCGACGCTGTCCATCCAATCGCCGTCAATGGTCAGCGTATCGCTGTTATCGGTCATGCTGAGAACGTCTGCGTAACTCACCGTCAAAGCGTTGGCGCCAACATCTGTTGCCAAGTCGACAATTTCGATGTTTTGAATGTTGCCGCCGAATGCGGTGATATCGGCACTGACTACATCGACCCGCAACGTGTCGGTGCCATTTCCGCCGAAAATTTGGGTGTCGGTGGCGTCCCAGACCAGGATATCGTCGCCGTTTTGGCCGTGAAGTTTATCGGCTCCAGGCCCTCCATCGAGGGTATCGTTGCCATTCTGGCCGTTAATGAGATCGACGCCAGCCGTACCATTCAGCATGTCATCGCCGTTGGTGCCATTGATAACGTTTGTGCCGCCACCACCACCGCCGCCGCCTTCACCGCCTGTCGATTCGCCGGAGCCTTGGCCGTTGTTTTCGAAATCCTCTTCATCGAAAGTGTCTTTTTGTCCGGCGCGAACTCCGGGCAGATCCGCCCCCGCAGCAAAGGCTTTTCCGTTGGCATGGCCCTGGCTCGCAGCTTTGGCAGCCTCGGCTGAGTTCAATTCCGCCTGTTCGGTCAGGGATTGATCACCGATAAATGACAAATCGCCGCCATTGTCGAAGTGCGCGCTCGAAAGCGGACCATCCGCAGCTGCGTCGGAGTTGTCGGCCTCGGTGTTGTCGGTGTCCGAACTATCGGAGTCGTTCGTATCGGAATTGTCGGCGTTGGCGTCGAAACTCTGTAGCGCCAGCTGGATGACCTCCTGAATAGTCGTCAGACGGTCTTTTATTTCATCCGATTTCATCCGCACACATAACAGTCTGATTATCTATTCACCAGCAGATACTTAATTGGATACCGTTTCACCGTTTTCCTTGACATTTCGCCCCAATCCGTAGAGTTTTGTCACCCCTATGACACCCCGATTCGATGCCTAAGCTCGCCGATAAGTCCCTCTCTGACACCCGCCTGCGGAAGCTCAAGCCGCGCAGCGAGCGGTTTGAGGTGCCCGACGGCGGGGTGCGGGGGATGAGTGTGCGAGTGTCTCCTGCGGGCACAAAGACTTTCTTCCTGACAGCGCGTGATCAGTTCGGCAAGCGAACCCGCGTCAAGATTGGTCGCTATCCAGATATGTCGTTGAAGGATGCGCGAGGCGAAGCCAACCAGACCCGCAGGGAGATCGAGGCCGGAATGTACCTCAACCGGCACAAGCCGAGACAGTTCGGTGAGGTTTGCAGGTTATGGCTCGACCGCGATCAGGCAGGCAACCGGAGCCTATCCAACGTT
>JAPUHN010000165.1 GCA_027297685.1 Alphaproteobacteria bacterium
GCCATAATGGCGGCGAGTCGGCGCTCCATCAAAATCCCCCTTACCGGGGAGCTTAACGGCGAGCGACGTGGGAAGCTATGGTCGGCAGAACAGTTCTGAATGTTCACTTTTCATGCAGTGGACGGCTTCCCTCCAACGGCATCGCAATGTGCCGATCCGCGATAGAGATTGCACAACGGCCAGTTACGTATATTAGCGTTTGCTGAACGGCTGCTATTGGCTATTAACGGACATTAGCGGGGCCGTTGATCACGACCGGTTTACACCCGAAAGCGGACATGCAATCACCGATGTCCGCTTAACACCTGATTTCGTCCGCTTTACCCCCGTTAACGGACATTATTCGGGTAGGCCAATATGTCCGTTCCTGACCCATAACGGACATTATGGGCGTGGTTGACAAATGTGCTTTGCCGTCCCCCGGAGCAGTTAGGTTCAATTAGCGACCTCATGTAGCATTGAGCCAACCTGCATCCCTGGGGGGATGATATGACGACGACAGGGTCCAGCCATGGCAAACAACGCGCCATTGTTATAGGTGCAAGCATGGCTGGCGACATTGCGCCGGCTGATGGCGAAACCAAACCTTTAGCCGTGCGCATCGGTGTTGCTACCTGCCCAGTGGTGGTCGGCGACATTGTCGGCGAGGGTGCCGCCCAAGAGGCAGCGGTGACCGGCGAGACACCGAACCTAGCTGCGCGCCCGCAGGAAATCGCTGAACCCAACACGATTGTTATAGCCGCCACGACCCATGCACTGGCGGGCCGGTAGGGGTTGCCGGTGGTGAGACGGCTAACAATTCGCTAAAAAGGGTGGGGCGGGCCGACAAGGGGCAGGCTGACGGCTCGGCGAGGCAAACCGGGGGGCAACTTTGTACGTTGAGCTGCGGCGCGACGGACAACCGATAAACCCGCTGCCGTGGATGGCGGCCAGCATCGACAGGACACGTGGATAATGCGTAATCTATTGAAAACAATATTTATTTTAATGCTATTAGTTGCTTTTCCAGCAACTGCCCCGGCCGCTGGTAATGCAGAGACCTTTCGTCAATTAGAGCTCTTCGGTGACATATTCGAGCGGGTGCGGTCGCTCTATGTAGACGAAACGACAGACAAGGAACTCATCGAATCGGCGATTAACGGCATGCTGCAGTCGCTCGATCCCCATTCGAGCTATCTGAACGAAGAGAGTTTCCGCAACATGCAGGTCCAGACCCGCGGCGAATTTGGCGGGCTTGGCATCGAAGTCACGATGGAGCAGGGGTTTGTGCGGGTTATCTCGCCGATCGACGATACCCCGGCGGCGCGCGCCGGTATCGAGGCCGGCGATTTAATCACCCACCTGGATGGCGATTCCGTCCTCGGCCTGAACTTGGCCGATGCGGTCGATAAGATGCGCGGGCGTGTCGGTTCCGACATAAGGTTGACGATCCGCCGCGAGGGCCGCGAACCGTTCGACATAACCGTGACGCGCGATGTTATCCGGATTAAGTCGGTGCGCAGCCGTGTCGAAGGCAATGTCGGCTATCTGCGCATCACCACGTTCAACAAACAGACCGGCGTCGGGGTCAAGCGCGAAATCGCCGAGTTGCGAGAAGAGCTTGGCGACAGCATGATCGGATTGGTGCTCGATCTGCGGCGCAACCCCGGCGGACTGCTCGATCAGGCGATCAAGGTGTCCGACGCGTTTCTCGAGCGCGGCGAGATTGTGTCGACGCGCGGCAAAGACGACCACGATGCGCAGCGCTTCAACGCCAAGCCGGGCGACTTGATCAATGGCCTGCCCATGGTGGTCTTGATCAATGGCGGCTCGGCGTCTGCCTCCGAGATCGTCGCTGGCGCGCTGCAGGACCATCGCCGGGCAGTGATCATGGGAACACAATCGTTTGGCAAAGGATCGGTCCAGACCATCATGCCAATTCCCGGACATGGCGCGATGCAACTGACCACGGCGGCCTATTTTACGCCGAGCGGACGGTCGATCCAGAAAACCGGCGTGACCCCGGATATTGCGGTTCAGCAGGCGCGGGTCGAAATCGCCGCTGAGCCGGCCAGGGTACGCGAAGAGAACTTACGCAATGCGCGCGACGGCGACGACACCGAGCCAAAGGCGGCAGCCGCCAGCGGCACGGGACAGAGCGCCGACGATTATCAATTGGCCCGGGCGATCGACCTGCTGAAAGGGATCTCGTTGTATAACGTTCTTGTCACCAATTGAGGAGCTCCTGATCGCCTGCAACGGAGTGTTAGCAGTGAGCGATGCCAGGCCGGAAATTCGCTCAAGGTGCGGCGGGCCGGCCCGGGTGGAGCGCTCACGGAGCGATAGGGCGGCAGCAGCCGTCGCTATCGCTCCGTGCCGCCTACGATAGCCCGGGCATTGTCAGAGTAAATTGGCTTGAGCGTCCCGGCGAGGTTCTTTAGCCTCCGGCGATGCAAAATCCCTTCCGGTAATTCAACAGTTCACCCGAGGTGATCCGCCTCGCGGTGATGATGTATATCCGCTATCCGCTGTCGCTTCGGCAGGTAGAAGATCTTCTGTGCGAGCGTGGCATCGATATCTGCCATGAAACATTGCGGTTCTGGTGGAACCGGTTCGGTCCCATATTTGCCGCTGAGATCAGGCGACGACGCGCTCATCGTCGATCGTATTCCCGGTGGCGATGGCACCTCGACGAGGTGTTCGTCCGGATCAACGGCGAGACGCATTACCTCTGGCGCGCCGTGGATCACGAGGGCGAAGTGCGTGAGGTGTTCGCCACGAAACGCCGGGATCGCAAGGCTGCGCTTGAGTTTCTGAAACGGGCGATGAAGCGTTATGGGCATAGCCACCCATCGACGGTTGGTGGTAATACGGATCGCGGGCTATCCGAGATTCACGGCCCAAATGATGGACCATAGGGGTCTTCGCGAAGGTTCCGAAGCGGATCCGCGTAAGACGTTGTAATAGTAGGGTTCGCGTGGCGCAATCGTCTGACCCTCAGACGGTAATCGTCACCGTATGTGCCATTCGGACCGCAGACTATATGGCCGGTAAGCGGATTTTCCGCTCCCTGCGTAGGTCCATGAAATTGCTGTTAGGCTTCACGAAAAATGAGTCAACTTCCAGAGCT
>JAPUHN010000166.1 GCA_027297685.1 Alphaproteobacteria bacterium
TTGGTGATGCAGATGACGAAGGCGCTGGGGCAGTATTTGCGAATGCCTTCGCCGACCGACTGCATGACACTGGTGTTGATACCGATCAGATCATCGCGGCTCATGCCCGGCTTGCGCGCGACCCCGGCGGTGACAATGACCACATCGGCGTTGCGGATCGCGCTATAGTTGCTGGCGCCTGATATCACAGAGTCGAAGCCCTCGACGGGTGACGATTCGGCCAAGTCCAGCGCCTTGCCGGCCGGCATGCCCTTGACGATATCGAACAATACGACGTCGCCCAATTCTTTCAGCCCGATCAAGTGGGCCAATGTGCCGCCGATATTTCCGGCGCCGATCAATGCGATTTTTTTGCGTGCCATGAAGAAGGTGTCCCGGCGTGTCTGCGTGAGGAGGGATGCGGTGCGCCGCTTTCGTTGCACCGCACAAATCGCGCGGTGTGTAACGCGAATTGGCGGGCCGTTCAACCCGCGCTGGAGCACGAATTCTGTGCCGCCAGCAGCTTTAGGTCAGATGTTTGGCGGCGATGTAGTCTTCGGCCTGCATCTCGATCAACCGCGATACGGTGCGCTGGAACTCGAAGGCGGTATCGCCGGCGGGGTAGATCTCGCCGGGATCCACTTCGGCGCTGGCGAACAGGTTGACCCGGTGTTCGTACAGGGAGTCGATCAGCACCACGAACCGTTTGGCGACCTCGCGTTCCTGTGGCGTGAGTTTGGGGATGCCATCGATGATGACGGTACGGAAGTGCGTGGCGATGGCCAGAAAATCGGGCGCGCCGCGTGGTTCGCGGCACAGTTCGTCGAAGGTGAAACGGGCGACGCCGCGCGCAGCGATCGGCACAATCAGTGTGCGGCCCAGCACCATCAACTCCACCGCCGCGCCTTTGGCTGCATCGGTAAGGGTTTCGAACGCCGTATCGAGCCGTTCGGTGGCGGGTGGGCCCAGCGGAGTGTGGTAGACTGGTTGGCCTTTGAGACGATCGAGGCGGAAATCGACGCCGACGCCAATGTCGAGCACATCGAGGCGGGCGCAGATAAGGTCGATGAAGGGCTGAAAGCGGTCGCGCTGCAACCCGCTCTTGTAGAGCTCCTGCGGGGCCACGTTCGAGGTTGCCACGACGACCACGCCGCGTGCGAACAGCCCCTGGAACAGCCGGCCGAGGATCATCGCGTCGGCGATATTTACCACGTGGAATTCGTCGAAACACATCAGCCAGGTCTCGTCGGCAATATCCGAGGCGACCGCCATCAAAGGGTCGTCTCGCTGGGTTGTGCGGCGCTCGGTGGTGAGCCGTTCCTGGATTTCGAGCATAAAGGCGTGGAAATGCACCCGGCGTTTGCGTGTCACCGGCGCTGATTCGAAGAATAAATCCATCAACATCGATTTGCCGCGCCCGACCGGGCCGAAGATATAAAGCCCTTGGGGCGGCTCATCGGTACTGCGGCCAAGTCCGAACCGATCTTTCCACCCGGTCAGCCAGGTATCGCCGGCGGGTTGATAGCCGTTCAGGGCATGGTGCAGGCTTTGCAACTTCTCCGCCCCCAATTCCTGCACGGGATCGGGCTTGAGCGAGCCGGCACGGCGCAGCGCGCGATAGCGCTGCAGCGGCAGTTCCAGCTCCGAGTCGGTGTCGGCGGTCCCTTCAGGCATGGCGGCGCGTTCCATACGCTGCGCGCCGCGTTCGTGCAACCGCCTTCAGCGCCAGAGGCGTTCTATAGAGGTGTCTATTGTGCCGCGGCGGCTCGTTGGGAAAACATCGCTTCCATCTCGCGGCGGATTTGCACCGCCTGGCTCGTGGTGTCGATATCGACGTTCGTCCAGGTTACCGGTTGGTCTTTTGCAACGGCGGTTTTCAGCGTCACATTATGGGCCAGGCCGATCGGCAGACCGCCGCAGGCAAGGCTGTCGTCCGCTGGCATCAGTTTGCCGTAGACCGTATAGCCGCCTTCGCCGTCCAGGGTTTCGCCGGCTTGTAGATCGCGCTTCGCCGTCGCCACCGCATCGCCCCTGAATCCAGTGGCCTGGCCGGTCGCCTCGCCGCGCAGGGCGACACTGGCGACGGAGATGCCCAGTTCGAGCCCGATCAAGTGATAGGGTTTCCACAGCGCCGAATAGCGGCCGCTCGAATCGGTTGGCAGGCCATATTCGGCGAAGCAGGCGGCGACGTAATCGCTGGGCGCCTCGAACACCACATAAACGCCCCAGCGCAAATCGCCGGCGACGTGGCGGCCGTCGCGTTCCTCCGACGAGATCACTTCCACCTGTCCCTTGTGATGGAGCCGCCCGCCTTCGGCCTCGGGCCGCATGATGTGGGGCAGGTCGTGGACCCCGACCGGCGGGAAGGCCAATCCGCTGGGCGCCGGGGTCAGGCCGGTGGCGTTGGCGACGGCGGCCATCTCGATCGCCGACTTGGTGCCGTCGAGGAAGGAATTGAACATTTGCGGGTTCATGCCGCCGGCCTCGGCTTGCTCTGGCGTGAGCCCGTAATGTTGCCACACATCGTCCGGGGTCACGTAGTGGTAACCGTCGAGATATTTGGTGCCTTTGCCGGCGGCGATCACGTCGAGCCCGCAGGCGCGCGCCCAATCGACCTGTTCGCAGATCAGCGCCGGCTGATCGCCATAGGCCAGCGAATAGACGATCCCCGCCTGGCGTGCGCGTTCGGCGAGCAACGGTCCGGCCAGTACGTCTGCTTCGACATTGACCATGACAATGTGTTTGCCATGCTCGCAGCAGGCCAGTGCATGGGCGATTCCCGCGGCTGGGCTGCCGGTGGCATCGATCACCACATCCACATCGTCGCTGGCTATCACCGCCATGGCGTCATCGGAAATAAACGTGTCGCCGAGGCCAGCCTTTGCACACGCCGCCTCGGCGCGCGCCGGGTCCAGGTCGACCAGGGTCGCAATATGTATACCGGGGGTGCGGCCGGCCTGCGACAGGTACATGGTGCCGAACTTGCCGGCGCCGATCAGGGCCACGCGCACGGGGTTTCCGGTCGCGTCGCGGTCGAGCAGCATGCGATGCAGGTTCATGGTGCGGTATTCCCCATTTGACGTTGTTCCAACTACACTATTGCACCATTTTACGCCGGATGGCGCGCCGCGTCGCCCCACCAAGCCGCGATCAATGCGGTGCCCAGGGAGAAATGCAGATGACCGACTACAAAGAAACCGCCCGTGTCTCCAGTGTTCCCCGCGAGGAATTTCCCGCCGATCGGGTGGAGATTTTCGACCACATTATGGAAACGCGCAAACTGACCTTCATGGCCGATTTGTTCGCCATGATGGCGCACAGCCCGGGCGCGCTCGAGGCGGTAGCGTCGGTTGGCGAGCATGTGCGCTTCCATAGCGTGCTCGACGAGGTTTTGCGTGAAATGGTCATCTGCACGGTTGCCCAGGAGGTCGGTAACTTCTACGAATGGTGTCACCACATCCACCGCATGCCCGACGATATGCGCGAAGCGGTCGGCACGCCGGCGGCAGAGGCGTTACCGGCGCCGCGCGGACCGGCGTTGCGGTTTTCACGGCTGGTGGCGAACAACGAGGCCGTCGACGACGCGTTGATCGACGAAATTCGCGCCTCCCTGGGCGATCAGGGGCTGATCGATCTGACAGTGATGGTCGGTTACTACCAGCTTATCGGCACCTTCTGCACCACACTCCACGTGCCCATCGAGGAGGGCCTCGAGCGCCCACCGTTCAAGAAATAGGGGGGAACTGCAATTTCTGATAGGAACCCTGGCGTCCCTATGCATCGAACCTGTTAACCAGAACTTGTATAGGTTGTAGTACCCGGTTCTCTGTCTCTTTCATATTGCGTTGCCAGACAACTTGCTGACGATCCAGTGCAAAGGTCATTCTGTTATGCCCAAACACTCCCTCGGTTTGATGCTTACCGTGTTATTCCTCGGCTTGGTCTTTGTACTGCCCGTTGTGTTGCCCCGGGCGCCGTCGACCGTACCGTCTTATTCGCAAGCTGCTGTCATCCCCCCGAAGATAGATCCGACGTTGATCGAGGAGCTACCGTGTTGGTTTGACATACCGAGCGACTGGCCGGCTACAGAATGCGGCACACTCCATGTTCCCGAGGATCATCTCCGGCCCGGCCCGCGAATGGTTCAGCTCCCGTTTGTGATCTTTCGAAGTACGAATCCGGAACCCAGCAGTGTCCCTGTAGTAGTATCAGGTGTTTTATGATTCCGCTGCAACTTCGTGCGACGCCTTGAAACAAATACACCCTTAGAAATTAGCGCGTAGCCTAGTGTTTAGATGACGCACCCAGTTTCTTGCAGTTTCACACTGTTGCGTATAGATTGCTACCCAAATCGATGTGATGGGTAGCGGGTAGCGGCAATGCGGTTCACTGACAGATCGATCAGCGCCCTCAGGGCGAAGTCCGGCCGGTACGAAAAGTGGGAAGACGGACGTACTGGCCTGGGTGTTCGCGTGGCGCCGTCCGGCCGTAAGAGCTGGGTCTTCATGTACCGGTTCGACGGCAAGCCACGGCGCATGACGCTGGGGACGTACCCGCTGGTTACCTTAGCCGACGCGCACATGACGCACGCCCAAGCGAAGAAGAAACTTGAGAGGGGGACAGACCCCGGTACAGAGGCCGTCTTTCAGCGCCAGGAGGAGCGCCAAGCGGAGACCGTGCGCGAGTTGATTGACGAGTATATCGACAAATATTCCACCCCCCGCAAGCGAAGCGCTCATGAGGATCGACGTTGTCTCGAGAAGGACATCCTGCCGCTGTGGGGTCACCGGAAAGCCAAGAGCATTACCAGACGCGACGCCATCACCATGCTCGACCGGATTGTTGACCGGGGTTCGCCAATCATGGCCAACAGAATGCTGGCTGTTGCCCGGCGCATGTTCGCTTTCGGTGTCGATCGCGACATTCTTCAAGTCAATCCGCTTGTCGGCATAAGGCCGCCGGCGAGAGAAGTTAGTCGTGACCGCGTTCTGAACGAAGAGGAAATTCGCACCTTCTGGCAAGGGCTCGACAAGGCCGACATGCCAGAGCTGATGCGCCTTGCCCTACGATTTCTCCTGGCGACCATTCAACGGAGAAGCGAGGTGGTCGAGGCAACGTGGTCTGAGTTCGATCTGACCAACAGAGTTTGGGTGATTGGCAGCGAGCGAGCCAAGAACGGGGTTGCCCATTCTGTGCCGTTGTCGCCGCT
>JAPUHN010000167.1 GCA_027297685.1 Alphaproteobacteria bacterium
ATGGCCTCTTCGCCGATATATTGGTGAATCGAACCGTTGACGAAGCCATCATTGAAGGCCTGTTCGGCGGCTTCTTCGAAGGCACGGATCAGCGACATCGTCTTGAACATCTCGAAGATGCGCGCTGGTCTGTTGGCAGCCAATCCGGTTGTAGGCGGTTCGTTAGACATGGGTTCCCCGTTGTTGTTCTTGTTGTTGCCGCTCACGCGATGCGGTCGCCCTTCTTAATCGGCGCTGAACGGTTGTCGACTCCTGGCAGCATTTGGCCGGCGTCGCGGGTGACGACAACGTCGATCAGTGTTGGCCGCGACCGTTCATCGAGCGCCTCGCGGAAGGCGTCAGCCAAGCTGTCCGGGTCGGTGACGCGAATGCCCCGGCAGCCCAGAGTTTCGGCGACCGCGGCGTAGTTCAGCTCGGACAGGTCCGACGATTGGTAGCGACCGCCGAACATGGCGTGCTGCAGGGCCTTGATATAGCCCGACGCGGCGTTGTTCACGACAATCACGGTGAGCGGCACCTGCAAGCGTGACGCGGTTTCGAGATCACCTAAGGTCATGTTGAGGCCGCCGTCGCCGGTCAACGCGAACACCGAGCGCTCGGGCGCCGCCAATTGCGCGCCGATACCGCCGGCGACGCCGTAACCGATCGAGGCCATGCCGCGGTCGACGATGAACCCGCGGCCGGCCTGCTTGGTGTCGTAGAGTAGCCCGGTCCAGTGGGCGGCGAATCCGCCATCGGCGACCAAAATGGCATCGGCGGGCAGCACGTTGTTGAGCTCGTGGCACATGCGGGCCATGTTCACCGGCTCTTCCTTCGAGGTCAGGCGGGCATCGACGTCCGTGCGCCATTTGGCTTTGCCGGTGGCAATCTCGGCGATGTAGCCGGCGCGTTGGTTGCGCGCTGCCACGGCGGTATCCGACAGGCCGTCGCGCAGGTCGACCAGGCCTTCGCGGGCATCGCCCCACAACGCCAGGTCGGTGCGGGCCCAGCGGCCGATCTCCTCGGGCAGAATGTCGAGATGGATGATCGGAATGCCGGGTCGGGGAATGGTGTAGCGCTTGGTGGCGATCTCGCCGAGCTTGCAGCCGACCACGAGAATGCAATCGCTGGTATCGAGCACGGCGTTGGCGGTACGGTCGTAGCGTCCGAACAGTCCGAGCGATAATTCGTGGGTGCAGGCGATGGAGCCCTTGCCCGACAGGGTGTGGGCGACCGGGATCGATTGCTCTTCGGCCAACGCGCTCAGCGCATCGTAGGCGCTGGAGATATGAACGCCGCCGCCGGCGAGGATAATCGGCCGTTTGGCGTCCGCCAGCATCGACGCAGCCCGCTCGATATCGGCGGCCGCGGGGCGGGTGCGCACCGCCGGCGCCGTGGTGGCCGCCTCGTTGGCGTATAAATCGTCGGCGTCGTAGTCGAACACGCCGTGGCAGATGTCTTCCGGCACATCGAGCAGCACCGGGCCGGGGCGGCCAGACGTGGCTACGGTGTAGGCGTAGCGCACGTGCTCGGGAATGCGTTCGCCGACCTCGATGCGGATCACCTCTTTCACCGCCGGGCGCAGCATCTCCACCTGGCGGGTTTCCTGGGTCATGTTTTTCCAGGCGTGGGTCCGGTTGGTGTCGCCGATCATGGCGATTATCGGGATGCCGGCGTTGAGAGATTCGGTAAGCGCGGTCAGAAGGTTGGTCGCGCCCGGTCCCAGCGTCGCGTCGCATACGCCCGGCCGCCCGGTCACCCGCGACCAGGCGTCGGCCATGAAGGCGCCGCTGCGCTCGTCGTTAATCAGCGTATGGGTCATTTCGAGGCTGCGCAGGGCGTCATAGAACGGCAGCAACTGGAAACCGGCCATACCGAACATCGGCCCGACATTGTGGCGCTTGAACATCTCGGCGATGGCTTCTCCGCCGGACAGTTCGAGGCGAACATTGCCGCCGTTCGCCGCCGCTACCTTGGCGTCACCCATGATCTCCCCGTTTCCCTTTATATACGGCGGCTTGCACGCCTGCCTGTTCTTCAACCCGCGCACGGTCGGCGTGATACTAGCATCAAATGGCCGCGCTCCAACGCGGCCGCGTTCCGCACTTTAGGGGGCAATAGCGTGGCGCAAGAGCAGGCAAACGAACTGGTGGGAAACTTCGACATGTTCCGAAAAGTAGCGCTAATCCGGCTCTCGAGGAGGAAGGGGGAGGGAGTCGAATAAGACGCTTACGTTTAAGGACTAGCGCGCGTTGTCGATCACCAGATCGACAAAGGCGAAAGTGGTCATGCCCGGCGTGGCGCCGAGCGCCGAGGCGGTCTCGTTGACGTGGGAGAGGACACCGTCGTCATAGGATGAGCGGGCGTCGCCGATCCGCGCGCTGGCCGTGGCGACGGTGGCGGCGGGAATGGCGCGGCTGTCGAGGTCGGGCAGTCGGGTAACCAGGGTCGAGCCGGCGTCGTTGAACACCGCCGCCAATACCTTGGGGCGGTTGCCCCATGTTGGCGCCGAGGCCAGAACTTCGCCGTGGGAGGCGGTGACGACGACCGCGCCTTCGTCTTCATCGCGAACCAGGGATACCGAATCGCAGCCCCGGACGATGGCGCCGTCGGCACCGTCACGGATCAAAAAACGCGCTTCCTTGTATAGCGGGACATCGCCGGAGCTGCCAGGTGCAGCGCGCATCGCCAAAGCGCAATCCATCGCCGGCTGACCGGGCACGCAACCGAGCTTGGCTGCTGTTTCATTGATGAAACTAGTGATGCCGTCGTTGGCCAGGCTGTCGCCGTTGCCGATAATTGCGGTGCTGCTGTCGATTGCCGCCGCCGCGATACCGAGGTCCTCCAAATAGGACAAAGAACCGATACCGGCGTCGTCGAGACCAACCCCGGCATCGTGCAGGATTACCCCCCGGACCCCGGCGCGGGCCGCCTCAAATCCCGCGTAAACGCCGCCATGGGACCCGGCGATGACAACATTTCCGGCCGCCTCGAAGCCGAGCTTGGTGACAGTGTCAACGATTAGAATCTGTTCGTTTGTGACAACCATTGGAGTTTTCATGCACCGAAATCTGTTTGCAAAAAGACAGTAAAATCACGACAGAATAATTTCAATTTTAACGATATCTCTTCATGAAAAATTAGAAACCTTTAACGGAATATTACTGCCAACCGCGAGAATGGTGATTGGTCGACACTGTCAACGCTGTTTTTGCATACTTGCATACGTTCGAGTTTCACTGCGTAACATTTAAAGGCACCGTAATTGTTAAGGATTTTGAATGATAATTCCGGTAACCATTTGCGAAGAAGTGCTCATGCCGACTATCTTGGTAATCGACGATCAGGCGACCAACCGACAGGTTCTTAGCCGACTAGCCGCACTGGCCGATGAGACGGCGGTGGTCCATTCGTTTGCCGATCCGCGCGAGGCGCTCGAATGGGTGAAAGACGATACGCCTGATCTGGTGATCACCGACTTCAAGATGCCCGGCATGGACGGAGCGGAATTTACACGGCAATTTCGTGCTCAGCCGCTCTGTTTCGATGTTCCCGTCATCGTCGTTACGATTTACGAAGAACAATCATATCGATTTCAAGCTCTCGAAGCAGGTGCAACCGACTTCCTGATCAGCCCGGTCGATCACCAGGAATTCCAGGTGCGTGTTCGCAACCTGTTACGTCAGAGCCAGCAGCAAATGATCATCCGGCAGCGTACGCGTTCGCTCGAACAGCGGCTGGCGACCGACAGCCGGCAGCATGAGGAACAATTGCGTGAAACTCGCGAGGTGTTGCGACAAGTCATCGACGCTGTACCAGCGCTTGTTAGCGCGACCGACACTGACGGTCGAATCGTGTTCGCCAACACGGCATTTGCAGAACACAGCGATACCACGACGAGCGATATCGTCGGCCGAAACCGCTTGGAATCATTGAGCAACCCTGAAGCCGACCGTCATACCGCGCTGGACAAACGCGTGCTGAATCGTGCTGTGGAACAGCTGGTGTTCGAGGAAGAAATAGCCGATCGAGACGGCCAAACGCACACTTTTCTAACCATCAAGTCGCCGTTGTTGGCGGGCGACGGCAGCGTCTCCGCCGTTGTCACCGCATCGTTGGACATAACCAGCCGCAAAGAGATCGAACAACTCGCGCAACGCCAGCAGAACTATCTACGTGTCGTCGTCGACAATATTCCCAACTGGGTCTACGCAACGGACGAACAGCAACGTTTTACCCTGGTTAATCTGGCGATGGGACGTACGCTGGGTGCCGCCCCCGACGAAATGATCGGCAAAAGGTTCGCGGATTACCTCGGCGACGATGCGACGGCTGTGCGCGAGCATCAGGCCAATAACCAAGTATTGCGCACCGGCCAAGCAACGATAGTCGATGAATTTTCTTGCCTAAATGTGTTCGGCGAGCGTCTTTGGATGCAAACCACCAAGGTGCCTTTCGTAAGTTCAACGGGCGAAATTGAGGTGTTGAGCGTTGCCGTCGATATGTCGGAGCGGCGTCGGGCCGAGGAAGTGTTACGGCACGCAAAGGAGGAAGCGGAAGCAGCCAACCGGAACAAGACTGAATTTCTTGCCAATCTGAGCCACGAACTGCGGACCCCGCTAAACCACGTTATGGGATTTGCGCAGTTAATGGCCGACGAGGTGTTCGGCGAAATCGGCAACCCGCGCTATCGGGATTATGCGCGCGTTATATGCGACAGCGGTAGTCACTTGACCGCCATCCTCGAAGACATTCTCGATATATCGAAACTCGAAACTGGTAATCTGACGCTGTCGGAAAGCGACATCGATCTGAACAAAGTCGTCGAAACAGTGGTCGATATGGTGACGGGGCGCGTCGGGCAAGCGGAGCTGGATCTCAGAACCGAATTTGGTGCCGATATTCCGACATTGCGTGGTGACGAGCGCATGGTCCGGCAGATGTTGCTGAATCTGGTCAACAATTCGATGAAATTTACGCCCGAAGGCGGCGAAATTTACATAACCACATCGTTTCCCGACGACGGAACCGTGCACGTCGCGGTATCGGATACCGGGATCGGCATTGCTGAGAGCGATTTCGAAAAAGTGCTGACGCCGTTCGGCCAGGCGGAAGACAGCCGTCTCCGGAACCATCAGGGGACTGGCCTGGGATTGTCACTCGTTAAATCGATGATCGAACTGCATGGCGGCCGGCTTGATTTGGCATCTGAGCTCGGGGTCGGGACGACCATCACGCTGGTTTTCCCCGCCGACTGCGTAACCGTGAATCTGCCGCAAACAATCGATCTCAGCGCTTAGCGCGCGAGAACAATGACAAGTCCGGCCGGTGGCTATGGAAAAATCCCAGTATTCAGCAACGCGTCATAATAACCCGGGCGCTCCAACAAGAGACGGCGGGCTCGCATTGTCCGACGGCGGTTCCGGGCAGCGATCGGTCTCGGAGTCTAACGCACAGCAGCGACCGCAAGGACCGTCCGAGGAACCGGAAAAATCACGTTCGTCTGCGCAACCTACCGAAAGCGAGGGGGCGCAAGCGGAGATCCGCGAGATCACGTTGCCCGATGGCGGCGTCGCGAGGCGATCGCGGCTTGCGGTAATCGCTCTCAGCTTGTCCGCATTGACCAGCACCATTGGCTTCAGCTTTACGACCTTGCCATTCGGCGCGGCGTTGCTGCCGCACTCGGCGGTTGTAACCGTGTTGGTGGCGTTGATCGTGCTGCCGCTTTATATGGCAGCCGTCACCGCTTGGCGGGGCGCACCTGCGACGATCGCACAATTCGTCGCGCGACCGGATAGCGAGCACGAGCAGGCAATTTTGCGTATCGTGCTGGTCGCGGTCATTCTTTGTTATCTGTTCGTTCTGGCTGCGATCGGGCCGGGTCAGGAGGATTTGCCGGAAGCCGTGGCGATCATGTCGATTGGTCTCGTCATATCGTGGATGATCTTTGTCGACATCTGGCACCGGCCGAAACGTTCGATTCCACGGCGGATTTTAGGGAACCACGCCGATCTCGTCATATTGACGCTGGTATTGCATGTGAGCCCGGCGGTGACGGCGCCGTGCTACCTAATCTATCTGTGGGTGACGTTCGGAAACGGTTTCCGCTACGGTGTTCCTTTCCTCGTGGTGTCGACGCTGATTAGCTTTGTCGGATTCGGGATGGTGATTGCGACAACACCGTTTTGGCAAAATCAGCTGCCGCTCGCTATCGGTTTGCTGATAGCGTTGGTCGCGTTGCCGGCCTATGTGGCGACGCTCCTTAAGCGTTTGCGCAACGCGATTAATGAAGCTGAAGCGGCAAACGAAGCAAAGAGCCGTTTCTTTGCAGTGATGAGTCATGAACTGCGTACACCGCTGACCGCGATCATTGGCATGGGCGATCTGTTGCGCGAAACGCCACTTGACGCTGAACAGAATGATATGGCGCGAACCATTCGTACCGCCGCGCGCAGTTTGCTAACCCAGGTAAACGAAATTCTCGACTTTTCGAAGATCGAAGCGGGGCGCGTCGAAATCGCCAGCGAAGCTTGCGATTTGTACGAAATTGTCGCGGGGGTCGAGGCGATTATGCGACCACAGGCGTTTGCCAAAGATTTGCGGCTGTCGACTAGCGTTTCGCCTGCCGTGCTGCCCGACTTTGTCGGTGACGGCGAACACCTGCAGGAAATCCTGATCAATCTGGTGGCCAATGCCGTCAAGTTCACCGACCAAGGCAGCGTCGAGCTATCCGTCAGTGTGGCCAGCGGCTCGGCCGACCAGCAGATCCTGCGGTTTGAGGTCACCGACAGCGGCATTGGTATTGCCCCCGAACATCTTGGCAGCATCTTCGAAAGTTACAGCCAGGCCGATAATACCGTTACGCGCCGCTTCGGTGGGACGGGACTGGGACTGTCGATCACGCGGCAGCTTATCGAACATATGGGCGGTGAGATTCATGTTGCGTCGGAACTCGGCAAGGGTAGCCGCTTCTGGTTCGAGTTGCCGTTCCCTAGCGCAGAGCAAGACGTCACTAGCGCCGGGCCGTCACTCGAGTTCGAAGACAATCAAGTGATCCTATTGACACCGGATATCGAAAAGCTGTCCGATGTTGAAGCCGCTCTGATACGTTGGGGTGTCGTGGCGGCTTCGGTCCCGTCGCCCGACGCTGTTGTGGCCAGTATATCGCACACCTTGGCGCGCGGTGGTCCCCGTGCGGTCATCCTACTTGATGCCAGCTTGCCCAATGCCACACAAGCCATTGAATATATCCGCGCGGAAACCGACGATCGCGAGCCTGTTTTCGTGCATATCACCGATCCCGCAACCGCATTAGACGTCGAATTACCGCTCCCCCTGACCGAAATTCGCACGCCAGTCGACGAGACGATGTTATTCCGGGCGCTGCGGCTGGCGCGCACATTCGTTGGCCCCGTACAGAACCAGGACATCGACGCCGGCAGACTGGACAACCGGACCTCGGTGATGCGCGACCTCAATGTTCTGCTCGTCGAGGACAATGCAGTAAACCGCAAGGTCATATCAAAAATTATTACCCGTGCCGGGCACCGGGCGGTCGTTGTCGAAAATGGCGACGCCGCTCTGGATGCGCTCGATGCGCAGACTTTCGACGTCGTTTTGATGGACGTGAATATACCGGGACTAAGTGGGCCCGAGACGACCAAACTCTACCGATTTGCAAGCATGGGCGATGACCATCTGCCTATCATCGCGCTGACCGCCGATGCCACGCTGGAAACGCGCGAGCAATGCCTGGCCGCCGGAATGGACACAGTGGTCACGAAACCAGTCGAAGCACGTGTTCTAATCGACGCTATAGAAGCGATCGCGTTGCGCTATGGCAAAAAATCTGACGCCGAGGGTATCGCCGCGGCTGTCAAGGCGCCGGCGCAGTTAACACCTCCACCGCACGGTCAGCCAACTTGCGAACCGACGATGGTGCAGGCCTCACCCTTGCGCGTTGTTACCGATCCGCCGCTAGATTTCAGGGCGTTAAACAGTCTGCGCGCGCTGGGCGATGATGCGTTTATGGCAAGTGTAATCGGCGACTTCCTGGTGGATGCACAAGCGATCGTACAATCGTTGCAGCAAGCCGTCGACCAGGGCGACCTCAGCCGCGTGCGCGAACATTCGCACGCGTTGCGTAGCAGTTCGACACATGTCGGCGCCATACGTATGCATGTGGTTGCCAAAGAAATCCACGATTTGAAGCCGGCCGAATTGGATACCAAAGGCCGTGCGGCGGTCGAAGCGCTCAATGCGGAATTTCAGGTATTGCGCACCGCGCTCGAAGAAGAGCTTGCCAGCATCGACGCATCGTCCTCCTGAACCTGAATAAACAGCGTCTCGATCAGCGGGTGCGATTCCAACGCCGATATTGCGCCGCCGCAAGCCGCTCCATGCGGTTTACGTCCTCTTTTTCAATACGCAATGCGGCTTCCACCCAGATGTCGGCGATGTCCGCCATCTCATCGAACGAAATCGGATTGATCCGCCGTCGTACCTGGTAGATTGACTGATGGGCATTGAACTGCCGGCCGTGCTTCGACAGATGGTCGTACAGCATTTGCTCGCCCGCGCCATCTTCCGCGACCAGGTCAACCACGCCCAGTTCGTGGAGCTCTTCGGCGCTAAAAATCTGGCCACTCAACAACATGCGTTCCGCCTGTGCCGGATCGACGCGTCGCGACAAGAACGAATAAGCGCCCATTCCCGGAAACAGATTAAACAGAACCTCCGGCAATCCGAACTTGGCGCTGCGCTCCGCGATGATCAGGTTGCTCGACAGGGCTGCTTCGAATCCGCCACCCAACGCGTCGCCTTGCACGACCGACACGGTAATAATGGGAAGATCGAGGTTTATTGCGTTGGTATGAATGACGTCGATCGATAATCGGGCATAGTCATACAACGCGTCGCGATTGCGGTCGTTGATCAATTGGCCGAACAACGCCAAATCGCCACCGAGGTTAAAGATGCCCGGCATTCGCGAGCCGAGCACCATGTACTTGACCGGTTGTTCGGCAAGGTTCCCGTGCTGGGCAAACAGACTGCGAACTTGATCTTGCAAACGCTTGATGTCTTCCATCAAGCCGGTCGTCGCGCTGGGCCGGGCCTGCGGTGCCATGAAATACCAAAGCACGCGTTCGTGCTGATCAAACTCAACCGAAAGCTCCTCGTAGGGATGGCTTTCCAAAAGCGCTTTGATTTTGCTCGATTGATCGGTTTGCTTCAGGTGCCGGAGTTCGCCAACCTCGGGCCTTGGGACAGCTGCCAGTGCGCCATGGCGCGCCGGCAGAATCGAGACGGTGCCAGAACCGCTCATTCTTACCTCCTCTAAATCCAAGTCATTCGCGTCTTATTTATGGTTAACGCGTTCCTCGAACAATGGAACTGAAGTGCTTAAATGACAAGAGAAAGTTTTCGGTAAGGGAATATATTTTTGAATCTTTGAATTTACTCTATTTATCACTTAGATTAGAAAACATTCACAAGTGTATGTATTCAAACGATATTATACTTTATAGGTGGCATATACCCTTGCCAGGTGGCGGTATTGGCGCGGTAGGTCGCGTAAAACAGTCAGGTAGTTCAAAGAGTTGGCCGGTTTGGTCGGGAAAGTAGACCGCGCGCAATAATTCCTGCCTGAATTTCCGCTGCGCCTTCGAATATATTTAAGATCCGGGCATCGCATAGCACCCGTGACATGACGAATTCTTCCGCATAGCCGTTGCCACCATGGATTTGCACACCGTTGTCTGCGTTCGACCAGGCGACCCGGGCGGCCAGCAGTTTGGCCATGCCCGCTTCAATGTCGCAGCGCTGGCCGGCATCGCGTTGGCGCGCGGCGTAATAGGCCAGCTGACGGGCGATCATGGTCTCCACGGCCATCCAGCCAATCTTGCCGCCGACCCGGGCGAAATCGACAATGGGGCGGCTGAATTGCGAACGGTCGTTGGCGTATCCCAACGCCAGTTCCAGCGCGTTCTGGGCCACACCGACCGCCCGCGCGGCGGTCTGGATGCGGGCTGTCTCGAAACTCGACATGAGTTGCTTGAAGCCATCGCCCTCGGCGCCGCCGAGAAGCGCGTCATCGGGTACTTCGAAGCCGTCGAAGGCGATCTCATATTCTTTCATGCCGCGATAACCGAGCACACGAATTTCGCTGCCGCTCATGCCCGGTGCGGGGAATGGGTCTTCCACAGTGCCGCGTGGTTTCTCGGCCAAAAACATGCTCAAGCCGCGATAGCCAGGTTCGTCAGGGTTGGTGCGCACCATTAAAGTCATAAGGTCCGAGCGCGCGCCGTGGGTGATCCATATCTTGTTGCCGGTGACCCGGTAGCCGCTGCCATTGTGGTCGGCACGGGTACGGATATGGGCTAGGTCGGAGCCGTGGTTGGGCTCGGTAAACGCCGCGGTCGGCAGAATTTTCCCCGAGGCGATGGGCGCCAAATAGCGTTCCTTCTGGGCGTCGGTGCCGTTGACACGGATCAGCTCGGCGGCGATTTCAGAGCGTGTACCCAGCGAACCGACGCCGATGTAGCCGCGCGACAGTTCCTCGGTGACGACGCACATGGCGGTTTTATCGAAACCAAGGCCGCCGTCTTCCTCCGGAACCGTTAGCCCGAAGACCCCGAGCTCGCTCATTTCCTCGATAATTTCCATCGGGATCAAGTCGTCGGCGATGTGCCAGGCCTGAGCGGCCGGCGCCACGCGTTCGTCGGCGAAGCGGGCGAACTGGTCGCGGATCAAGGAATGGGTCTCGTCGAGTCCCAAATCGCCGAAACTTCCAGTGCCACGGCGCTCGCTCAATATGTGGGCGATTTGCTGCCGCACGGCGATGGTGTCGCTACGCGCCATGAGTTGACGAACTTCCGGCGTGTCCAGGACGGCTGTGTCCTCGATGCCAAGATCGCCGGGCCGGGCGAATTCGTCCTGGCTCATGGTAATGCCGTGGCGCAACTGTTTGAGATAGGCGCCGAACCCGCATTGCAGGATCAAGGCCTCCAACTCGCCCAAGGCGCCGCGTGCCTGAAGCCGATCGGCCCAGCCGAGCAGTTGGGTTAGCGCGGTAACATAGGTCGCCATCCAGGCGTAGCCGTGCAGGGCGTATTGATGGGTCGTCAGGCGTTCGGGCTCGACCGGTCCACCGGGCGCGGCCAGCGCCGTCGCGGCGCGTGTGAGGGTGTCGAGGTGCGCCTGCGCCGCCGTCAGCGCCGTGCGACACACGACGACCGATTCGCCGGCGTCCAGCGGTGACAGGGTAGGGGTGATGTCGTCCATATTGTTACTCTAGCCGAATTGAGCGGTTGCCGTCATCGCGATGGTGGCGTCGTTACGCACCGCTTGCAGCTCGACCGTCCCATCGTCGCCCGGTTGGCCGACCAGATGGAACGGCCAGGGCTCGAATATGGGCGCTCGGCCACGGAACGAAAACTGGGTCATTGGCGTGTCCATATGGGTGCGGGCCAACTCGGACAGGAACAGCGCGGTGAGGGGGCCGTGCACGACGAGGCCGGGATAACCCTCTTCGTTCTGCGCATAATCGGCGTCGTAGTGGATACGGTGGCTGTTAAAGCTCAGCGCCGAAAAGCGGAATAGAATAACCGGATCGGTCTTGATCTCACGGTGCCAGGCGCCGTCGGGCGGCGTGAACGAGTCCGGGCCCGGCGCCGGGGTAGCACCGCCGCCGGCGATGTAGACGATGTCGTGGGTGTCTTCGACACACAACTCGCCGGCCTGCTCGATGCGGTAATGGGCGCTCGCCAATACCATGCGGCCGCTGCGGCCCTCTTTCTCGTCAAGGCGGGTGATCGTACCGGTGCGGGTCGCCGATTGGCCGATCCGCAACGGCGCATGAAATATTGTCTGCTCGCCTGCGAACATGCGCCGTTGCAGCTCGATGGGCGGAAAAAAGCCGCCGCGCCGTGGATGTCCGTCGGGGCCGATTTGCGCGGTCGGCGCGCGGTGCAGGAAAAACAGCCAGTGCCACATCGGCGGCAACGCCGTACCCTCTTCGAATGCCCTCTCGTCGAGGTCGAGAACGCCGGCGAATTTACGCACCTGGGACAGGTCGATCGCCTCGGTGACCGTTTCCACCGAGGGTGTCCAGTCGCCGTAGCGAATGTCGGGATTTACGTCCATCGGTTCAGCGGCCATCAATCCGGCCCGGAGACAATGCCGCGGTCGTGCAATTTGCCGATCTCGCCGTCGCTGAGGCCGAGTTCGCCGGCCAGTATTTCGTCGGTGTGCTCGCCCAATTGCGGACCTCGCGGGTGGATGCGTTCCGCCGCGCCGAACTGGTGCGGTATGCCGGGCATGAGATAGCTACCGATGCCGGGCTGCTCGACTTGCCGGAACAGCGGATTGGCCAGCGAGCATCTTGGGTCTTCTTCGACCATCTGGGTGAAGGACTGGTAGGGGCCCCAGCACACGTTGTGCTTATCGAAGGCGGTGCGCACATCGGCCAACGTATGCGCCCCGCACCACGCGCCGACCAGCGCGCCGATCGGCTCGCGCGCTTCGAAGCGGTGTTCCTCGAGCGTAAAGTCGAGGCCGAGCTCGGCCTCCAGCCGTGCCATTTCGTCGGCGCTCTCTGTGGCCTCCACCAGTTTTTTCCATTGGGCGATCGATACGGCGATAATCATCACCCGGCGGCCGTCGCTGGTGGCGAAGTCGGCGCCATAGCTGCCATAGACACTGTTGCCCAGGTTGGGGCGTTCTTCGTGGTTGATCTGCACTTCGCCGATGTAACCAAGATTACCGACGGTGGCGAAGGCGACGTCGGCGAGCGAGAGTTTGACGTACTGGCCTTCGCCGGTGAGTCGGCGGTGACGCTCGGCCGCCAGTATCCCCAACGCCGCGGCGTAGCCGGTCGACACGTCCCAGCCCGGGAATACGTGATTGACCGGCGCTTGGTCGGCGCCCGGGCCGGTGATGAACGGAAAGCCGACGGCGGCATTGACCGTGTAGTCGACCGCCACCGACCCGTCGGGGTTGCCGATGATGTTCATGGCGATCAAATCGTCGCGCCTTGCCTTCAGGGTCTCGTAGCTTAGCCAGCCGCGCATCGGGAAATTGGTCGACAAAATGCCGCGATCGTCGCCCGGCGCCGTAATTAGTTCGCTCAGCAACTCCTGGCCTTCGGGTTGGCGAAAATCGACTACCAGCGAGCGCTTGCCCTTGTTCATGCTGGCCCAATAGATGCTGAGGCCGGAACGGGCCATCGGCCAGCGCCGGTAGTCGATGCCGCCGCCGGGCAGGTCGAAGCGGATGACGTCGGCGCCCATCTGGGCCAGGGTCATGCCGGCCAGCGGCGCCGCGACGAAGGCCGAGCCCTCGACGACGCGCAATCCGGAAAGTATGCCGTTCATGTTTAAGGGTCCGGGAAGATATCGCTGAAGTGTTATGGTTTACCGTTGATGCTGTCGTTCTCGACGGCCCCATCATAACACCATTCTCGACCCCCGATTGCCAGCCCAAGACGACAGCCCAAGGAACGCCAGTCATGACCGATAATACGCTCAGTGCCGACGACCTCGCCGCCGCCACGGTACAAGAGGTGCACGACTTCCACACCTTCCTGGCCGATTGGTTTTCTGGCCGGATGGCGGCCGGCGGTGGGGTTCTTGCCAACGCGCGCCGCCGCTTCGCCGCGGACATGCAATACATCAATCCGGGTGGCGAAATAGTCGATGCCGCGGCCATCGAGAACATGCTCGCCGGCGGCCACGGCAGCGCGCCGGCGGTCGAGATCGAGGTGCGCAATACCGTCGTGCGTCGCGCCGACGCCGCCTCGGTCTTGGTCACCTATGAGGAACATCAAACCGGCGACGGCGACGACACCAACCGGCTCACCACGGCCCTGTTCGTGCCCAAAGCCGATGCGCCGAACGGCGTCGGCTGGTTTCATGTGCACGAAGTGTGGTTAGTGGCAGTGTGAACCCTATAATCTGGGATAGAGAATAATGAGTGATCGTAACTCTCATAGTGATTTTGCGCGTCCGACGGCCGACCAATTGGCCGCCGCGGCGTCGATCTCGGCATCGACCATCCACGAAGCGGCCGGCAAAATCGGCGCCCTTCCGGCGGCGATCAAGCCGCTCGATCCGGCCATGCGGGTGTGCGGTCCGGCGTTCACAGTGAAGGGCGCGCCGGGCGACAATCTTTGGCTGCATTATGCGCTCGACCAGGCGCGGCCGGGTGACGTGCTGGTCGTCGACGTGGGCGGGCTTTACGACGCCGGCTACTGGGGCGAGATGATGACCGTCTCGGCGCAGGCGCGCGGCCTCGGCGGCTTGGTCATCAATGGTTGCGTGCGTGATGGGCGCGAGATGATCGGCTTGAGGTTTCAAGTGTTCGCCCGCGGCACCTGCATGCGCGGCACCGAAAAGGACCGGAATTTCAAGGGCGCGCTGGCGCAGCCCCTGCCCCTGGGTGACGTTTTGGTGCAGGCGGGCGATCTGGTGATCGGCGACGGCGACGGCGTCGTCGTCATCCCCCGCGAGCAGGTCGGCGACGCGATCGCCGCCTCGAACGCGCGCGACGCCCGCGAGGCCGAAATGATGGACGTTCTGCGCACCGGCAAGACGACGGTCGAGATCTACGGCTGGTAGCAGTGGCCCGCTAACGTGCCCACAGAAGTGGAGGAACTCGATGCTCGTTGTCCGTGATCTGACGCGCGACGGTCTTGCACCGGCATCGTTCACGCTCGACGACGGCGAATGCATCGCCGTGCGCGGTGCGTCCGGCTCTGGCAAGACGTTGCTGTTGCGCGCGATCGCCGATCTCGACCCCAACGAGGGCGTGGTTACACTCGACGGTGCCGAGCGGATGGCGATGCCGGCGCCTGAATGGCGCCGCAAAGTCACCTATATCGCGGCCGAGCCGGGTTGGTGGACCGACACGGTTGAACAGCATTTCACCGACTGGACCGCCGCCGCGGCGCTGGTGCGTGAACTCGGCTTGCAGGACGATTGCGGCAACTGGCCGATCAGCCGTTTGTCGACCGGCGAGCGCCAGCGGCTCGGCTTGGTCCGCGCCCTGATGTTGCGTCCGCAAGTGCTATTGCTCGACGAGTCAACCTCGGGGCTCGATGACGCCGCGGCCGCCGCCGTCGAGCGTGTTATCTGCGCCCGGCTGCGCGACGGTGCAAGCGCGATTTGGGTGACCCACGACACAGCGCAAGCACGCCGCCTAGCCCGGCGCGCGCTGGCGTTCGACGGCGGCCGCATGTGCGAGGAGGCGATGTGAACTTCATCACCGTAACCCCAATCGATCTTGCCATCGCCGCAGTCCTGGTGATCCTCAACGGTGCGCTGTCGATTGCGCTGGGACTGCGCATCGAGGCGCAACTGGCGATTGCGGCGGTGCGTATGGTTGTCCAATTGCTGCTTGTCGGCATCGTGCTGACGACGCTATTCGCGCTGGTCTCGCCGTTGTGGACGGGGCTAGCGGCGCTCGCCATGGTGTTGTTCGCCGGCCGCGAGATCGTCGCCCGCCAGGAGCGGCGCTTGCTCGGCGCTTGGGCCTATGGGCTCGGCACCGCCTGCATGCTGGTCGCCGCCACGATCGTCACCGTGTTTGCGCTGATCACTCAGGTGCAGCCCGATCCCTGGTACAATCCGCGCTGGTCGCTGCCGCTGCTGGGCATGATCCTCGGCAACACGATGACCGGGATCAGCCTTGGCCTGCATACGCTGACGACGACGGTCGTGCGCGAACGGGTGGCTATCGAGGCTCGTCTGGCGCTCGGCGCCAGCCGAAACGAGGCGCTGCAATCGGCGTCGCGCGGCGCTGTCCGCACGGCGCTGATGCCGATCGTCAACGCCATGGCAGCGTCTGGCCTGGTGGCATTGCCCGGCATGATGACCGGCCAGATTCTCGCCGGCATCGAGCCCATCGAGGCAGTCAAGTACCAGATCCTGATCATGTTCCTGATCGCCGGCGGTACCAGTCTTGGCGCCGTGACTGCGGTGGCTGGTGGCGTTTACCGGCTGACCGACGCGCGCCACCGGCTGCGGCTCGACCGGCTCGCACCGGGTCCGGCGTAGGCCACAACGAAGTATATTTCTGCTCCTCCCTCCCACAAGGGGGGGGATTAGCGCCATGATTTGGTTGAACAAGCAGCCGAAGTGCCGGGTAGTGTTCTAGAGCACGGTTACGTTTAGCGCGATCGTAAGACCGCTCACCGCGCTGATGATCAACGACGCCAGCGTTAAGACCATACCGCCGGTACGCCCGAACGCGTTACCGTCGGTAAATGACAGGGCCCAGCCGTGCGCCAGCCGCCCAACGAGCAGCAGTCCGCCGACGGTGTGCAACAGGGAACGGTCGGCGCCGCTGACCTCCAACAGTCCCATCAGAATTAGCGCCATCGGCGCGTAGTCGACGAAGTTGCCGTGGCCCCGGATGAGACGTTGCATGATGGGATCGCCGCCGTCGCCGAGTGCGATCGAATGGGTTCCGCGATAACGGATCACGCGCACCGTTAGAATCACGAACCAAAGCGCCAGCAGACTGGCGTAGAGCAACGTAACCGTCATGAGGTTTAGACCTTGCAGCGAAGTTGCGTTACTTAATTATACGCCGATTCCCCCGATCCGGTTTAGCGTCCTGCCGGTCATGGTCCATCAATAGAGGGATTGAAAATTGACTTACCGCACCTTTGACAGCGCCGAGATCGACCATCAGCAGGCCTACCGTCTGCTGATCGGCTCGATTGTGCCGCGGCCCATCGCCTGGGTCAGTTCGATGAGCGCCGACGGCGTGCCCAACCTGGCGCCGTTCAGTTTCTTCACTATGGTCTCGCATTACCCGCCGATGGCCTCGATCTCGGTCGGCGAACGCGAGCACCGCATGAAGGACACGGCGCGCAACATCGTCGACACCCTGGGTTACGTCATCCACACTGTGGTCGAAGGCTGGGAAGAAAAAATGAACGCCAGTTCGGCCAATTTCGCGCCCGGGGAGGACGAGTTCGCCGCCGCCGGCCTGGCGACCGTGCCGTCGGATCTGGTCGACGCGCCGCGCCTGGCCAACGCACCGGTGGCGATGGAGTGCCGCTTCGACCGGTTGATCGATTTCGGCGACGCGTGGGTGACCCATCTGGTGATCGGTCGCATTCTGCGCTGGCACGTGCGCGAGGATTTGTTGCTCGAAGACAAGTACATCGATCCCCACAAACTGGCCCCGATTGGCCGCCTCGGCGGTCCGCGTTATTGCCGCACCCGGGAGATTTTCGAAATGCCGGCACCCTACGTACAGCCCGACAAAGCGCACCCCAACGACCCGCAGCCGTAGCAAAAAAAAAGGCCTCCCCCCTGAGCCTGTCGAAGGGTGAGATTGCCGTTCCTCATGGTTCGGAAGCGCGCAGCGCCGTCTCGAAGCAGAGCACGACCCATCACTTCTCGCCGTACCCAAACGCGGCGACGAGCGGTTCGAGGGTCGGCAGGATATCGGACAGGTGGTCCTCATAGCGCTTCCAGCGGCCGACCGATGAGGTGTAGATCTCGTGTGTGACGGCGTCCCGGCTCGGGGTGCGGATGACCCGCCCGGCGGCAGTCGCGGGAAAGTTGCGCACGGCGTCGTCCCACGGCGCGCCGAGGAATTCCAGGAGCCCGGTCACGGCGGCCTCGAAATCGTCGACCACATCCTCGTAGCGCACTTCCAGCGAGGCAATCGCCGGGTCGGAGCGCAGCGCTTGCCACAAACCCATGGTTTGCGCGTAGATCGCCGCGGTGCGGTCCAGGGCGAGGAAATGCACGTTGCCGGCGTTGAGGGCGAAATACTGCTGGAAGCAGCTCAGGCATACGTCCCT
>JAPUHN010000168.1 GCA_027297685.1 Alphaproteobacteria bacterium
AAGATATCGAGGTGGCGCCCGGCCGATTCTTGATGGAGCCGGTGGTTCTGGCGCGTTTACTGCAGGCCCTCGAGCTGACGCCTGAGACGACAGTCCTCAATATAGGGTGCGCGACCGGTTTCGACGCGGCGTTGCTGGGCAGTTTGGTGGGGTCGGTGGTGGCCGTCGAGAGCGACCCAGTGCTCGCGGGGCAGGCGAGCGAAACGATCAATGAGCTGGCAATCGACAATGTGGCCGTTATTGAAGCGCCGCTGGACGGAGGCTACGCTGCGCAGGCGCCCTACGATGCGATATTCATAAGCGGCGCAGTCGACGCGGTGCCGCCCGCACTATCCGATGAACTCGCGCCGGACGGCCGATTGGCAGTGGTAATCGGCGGTAGCGAACTCGGTATCTTAGGCCGTGCGCATCTCTACGTTCGCAGCGGCGCGGCATTGTCCGGCCGCCCGTTGTTTGATGCCGGAACACGGATGCTGCCAGGCTTTGTTCGCGAGGAAAGTTTCGTTTTTTGATAGGAACTGTTAAAGAAAACGGGTATTTGCAATTCGGGGTCTCATGTAGCACGTTAGGGTGCCGGCGATTTCAACAGAGGTTAGAATTCGCGAAATGATAGCGCTTAACAGTATTGCGGTCATCGGCGTGGCCGTCTTGGCTAGTTTTGTGGGCTTTTCCTCGCCATTGGTGCATGCCGAAACGCTGGCCGAAGCCCTCGCCGAGGCTTATTCGACCAACCCCGATTTGGTTGCGGAACGGTCCCGGGTACGCGCCGTCGACGAACAAGTTCCCCAGGCCCTGTCGAATTGGCGTCCGCAGGTGACATTGAGCGGCCGCTACGGCCTGCGCAAGCTCGATCGTGAAACCGGCACTGGAATCAAAACGAACCGAACCGACCAACCCCAGAGCATCGGCCTGGCGATTACGCAAAACTTATTTCGCGGCTTCCGTACCCAGGCAGAGACCGAGCGGGCGCAGAACCGCGTGGCGGCGGCGCGCAGCAATTTGATTGGCACCGAGCAAAATGTCTTGCTCGAAGGCGTGGTCGGCTACGTCACGGTGCTGCGCGACACCGCGGTGCTGGAATTGCGCACCAACAATGTCGGTGTTATCGAACAACAACTTCAGGCGACGCGCGATCGGTTCGAGGTGGGAGAACTCACGCGCACCGACGTCGCTCAGGCGGAAAGCCGGCTTGCCCGTGCATTTGCCGATCGAACCACGGCCGAGGCCAATCTGGAAACGTCGCGCGCGGCCTATCGTAAGGCGATCGGACGCGATCCTTCGGAACTTCGACAGCCGAAGCTGCCACCGAATTTGCCGACGTCCGAAACCGATGCCTTGGCAGCGGCGGCGAATAATAATCCCAACGTCGTTTTTGCCGATTTTAACGAGCGCGCGGCGCGCGCGGACATCGAATTGCGTGAAGGCGAACTTCTGCCCACGCTGACTCTCGACGCAACAATCGACCGCGAAAAGGATGTTGTCGGATCCGATGTCAAAGACACCGAATCGGCAATTACTGCTCGATTGTCCGTGCCTTTGTACCAGTCGGGCGCGGTATATTCGCGCATTCGCGAGGCCAAACAAACCGCCAGCCAGCGGTTGTCGGAGTTGGCGCTGAGCAAGCGCGAGGCCGAACAGGACGCGAGCGATGCGTGGGAAAATTTCCGCGCGTCGCAAGCCCGTATCACATCGTTCGAATCCGAAGTGCGGGCCCAGGAAGTCGCATTCGAGGGGGTTCAGCAGGAAGCGCAAGTCGGTTCGCGAACTGTCCTCGATGTTCTTGACGCCGAGCAGGAACTGCTCGACGCACGGGTCAACCTTGTGAGCGCCCGGCGCGATCTAATTGTCAGCGGATATGGGCTATTGGCCGCGATTGGAAAATTGACGGCGCAGGATCTCGACCTGGCGGTCGATCTTTACGATCCCACGCGTAACTTTGGCACCGTCAGAGACAAGTTTTTCGGCTCTGATATTGAGGACGAATAGTCTTCGCAAGGCATCCTCCAATATGGCACAGGCCTTAGTTTTCACTGGTCATGGGAAATGGGGTCGCCTAGTTTAATTTCCGTTAACCATTTTCTGTCCATATATCATTGGTCATGAGCGATACAAACGCCGATCAACAAGAACCTTCGATGGAGGAGATTCTCGCCTCCATTCGCCGCATCATTTCTGAAGATGGTGAGGAAGGTGAGGGAGAAGCCGCCGAGACGGAGGAAGTGGCCGTCGAGGAGACGGAGCCCGTGGAGGCGGCGGCAGAAGAAGAACCCGTCGACGACGGCGATGACGACGGTGTCCTCGTATTAACCGATATGGTCGAGGAAGAAGACGACGACGAGCTGGTTCTCGAAGAAGTCGCACCGGAACCCGAGCCGGAACCCGAACCGGAACCGGAACCCGATCCAGAGCCAGAACCCGAGCCGGAACCCGAGCCGGAACCCGAACCAGAACCCGAACCAGAACCCCAACCCTCCGAGGCCGAAGACGGCGACGGATTGTTGTCCTTCGAGGCCGAGGAGCAAAGCGCCGCCGCGATAACTGATTTGGTGGCCACGATTGGTGCCGATGCGTCGATCGGCGGCAGCGATAAAACCCTCGAACAGTTGACCAAGGAACTCTTACGGCCGCTGTTGAAAGAATGGCTCGACGCCAATCTGCCAGGCACCGTAGAACGCATCGTGCGCGAGGAGATCGAACGCGTGGTCGCGAAATCGAAATAGTCGAACAACACTTTGGCCCGGTGTCGCCGGTGCTTCCCTAAAAATTCGTTGCGATTAACTCTGGCGGGCGATTACAGGCTTCGCTAAACAGCAGCGTGATTAAACTCCCTTGCAAGTGAATTGCGATGTTGGACAAGACCTATCGGCCGGCCAGTATCGAGGCTAGGCAATATGCGCGTTGGGAAGAGAGCGGTGCGTTCGCTGCTGGTCGGCAACCGGACGGCGATCCCTACACCATTGTCATTCCGCCGCCCAACATCACCGGCAGCCTGCATATGGGCCACGCCCTCAATAACACATTGCAGGATGTTCTCATCCGCTATCGCCGCATGCAGGGACGCGACGCGTTGTGGCAGCCTGGCACCGACCATGCCGGTATCGCCACCCAGATGGTGGTCGAGCGCCAGCTCGCCGGTGACGGAATTCATCTCGACCGGGGACAGGCGGTCGGCGACGAGAACATGGAGCGCATCGGGCGCGCCGATTTTCTCGATAAGGTATGGGCTTGGAAAGAGGAATCCGGCGGCACCATCCTCAACCAGCTCAAACGCTTGGGCGCGTCGTGCGACTGGAGCCGCGAACGGTTCACCATGGACGAAGGCTTATCGCGCGCCGTCCTCAAGGTATTCGTGGATCTGTACCGCGAAGGCTTGGTCTACAAAGATCAGCGCCTGGTCAATTGGGATCCGAAACTGCACACCGCGATCTCCGATCTCGAAGTTGTTCAGAAAGACGTCAACGGACACCTTTGGTACTTCCGTTACCCGATCGAGGGCGAGCCGGACCGCTACATTACCGTGGCGACGACGCGGCCTGAGACCATGCTGGGTGATACCGGTGTCGCCGTGCATCCCGATGATCCGCGCTACCTCGACCTCATCGGCAAGAACGCGGTGCTGCCGATCGTCGGTCGCAAGCTTAGAATCGTCGCCGACGACTACGCCGATCCCGAACAGGGTTCCGGCGCCGTCAAAATCACGCCGGCGCACGACTTCAACGACTTCGAGGTTGGCCGCCGCCATGGCCTCGAAGAGATCAATGTGTTCGACGAGAGCGCCCGGCTCAACGACAACGCACCCGAAGCTTATCGCGGCCTCGACCGCATCGAGGCGCGCGCCAAGGTGGTTGCCGAGATCGAGGCGCTGGGGCTGCTCGAGAAGATCGAAAAACACAGCCACACGGTGCCCTATGGCGACCGTTCCGATGTTGTCATCGAGCCCTGGTTGACCGACCAATGGTACGTCGACGCGGCGACCCTGGCCAAGCCGGCGATCGAGGCGGTCGAGCAGGGACGGACCAAGTTTGTGCCGGAGAACTGGTCGAAGACCTACTTCGAATGGCTGCGTAATATCCAGCCCTGGTGCATCTCGCGCCAGTTGTGGTGGGGCCATCAGATCCCAGCCTGGTACGGTCCCGACGGCGAAGTGTTCGTGGCGCTGAGCGAAGACGAGGCCGGCGAGGCGGCGAAAGCCCATTATGGACGCGACGTCGAACTCGCCCGCGACGAAGATGTGCTCGATACCTGGTTCTCGTCGGCCCTGTGGCCGTTATCTACCCTGGGCTGGCCCGACGAAACGCCGGAAGTGGCGCGCTACTACCCGACCGACGTGTTGGTCACCGGGTTCGACATCATCTTTTTCTGGGTCGCCCGGATGATGATGATGGGCCTGCATTTCATGGATGAGGTGCCTTTCCACACGGTCTATATCCACGCTCTGGTGCGCGACGAAAAGGGCCAGAAAATGTCCAAGTCCAAGGGCAACGTGATGGACCCTCTGGAACTGGTCGATGAGTTCGGCGCCGACGCGTTGCGCTTCACCCTGACCGCCATGGCGGCGATGGGCCGCGATATCAAGCTGTCGACCCAGCGGGTCGCCGGCTATCGCAACTTCGGCACCAAGCTGTGGAACGCGGCGCGTTTCTGCGAAATGAACGAATGCCGCCTGCCCGAGAACGGGTTCGACCCGGCGTCGTGCCAGTTGACCCCCAACCGGTGGATTGTTGGCGGCGCGGCCGAGACCGCCCGGGCGCTCACGCAAGCGCTCGATGATTACAAGTTCGATCAGGCGGCGAGCGGCGTCTATCAGTTCGTCTGGCACACTTTCTGCGACTGGTATCTCGAATTCGCCAAGCCGGTGCTGCAGGGCGACGACGACGCGGCAAAGCAGGAAACCCGAGCGACGGCGGCGTGGACGCTGAATACCATCCTGCGCCTGCTGCACCCGCTAATGCCTTTCCTCACCGAGGAGCTGTGGGAGCAGTTTGGCGATGGCGAGTTGCTCATTACCAGCGCCTGGCCGGCCGGCGACGTCGCGCCGGTCGATGGCGCGGCGGCGGCCGAGATGGATTGGGTGGTGCGCTTGATCTCGGAGGTGCGCGCGGTGCGCAGCGAGCTCAATGTGCCGGCGGGCGCAAGGATACCGGCGATCTTGCGCGGCGCGGGGGTCGACAGCCAGGCCCGCCTGGAAACTCACCGCGAGCAGATCCTGTGGTTGGCGCGGCTCGACGACGTGACCCTCGACGATGACATCCCGGATGGTTCGGTTCAGCTTGTCCTCGGCGAGGCGACCCTGGCGTTGCCGCTGGCCGGCATCGTCGACCTCGACCAGGAGCGTGGACGGTTGCAGAAAGAAATAGACAAGTTGGCGTCCGACATCACAGGAATCGACAAAAAGCTGGCCAACAAGAACTTTACCAGCAAGGCGCCGGAAGCGGTTGTCGCCGAGCAACACGACCGCCGCACTACCGCCGCCGCCGCCAGTGCCAAGCTGGAATTAGCGCTCGAGCGGTTGTCGTCCACACCCTAAGGGGATGCCAGGCTAGGTTTGCACAACGTCCCCTCGGGGTCACTGGGCCCATCTCTCTGCGAGTCAGGTCGATGGCGCCTCGGCGGCATCAGCGGTCAACGCCGCACCGGCGCCTTGTAAAGCGGACTTGACCTCATCTTCGTCCTCTTCGTCAGCAGCGGAAGGCACGTGGACCGTGACCTGGCGGTGCGCAAACTTGATGCCGTTCTCGGCAAAAGCCTTTTGGATCAACTGATAGGCTTCGCGACGGATCAGGAACTGTTCGCCGGGGATCGCCTTGAATTTCACCTTCACGACAATTGCCGAATCCTCCATAGCGTAGACGCCCTGCGATTTCAGCGTCTGCAGCAGGTTGGGTCCCATGTCGGGATCGGCTGCCAGTTTTTTGCCAAT
>JAPUHN010000169.1 GCA_027297685.1 Alphaproteobacteria bacterium
AAAAAATGGTGCAGCGCATGTTGCGCCGGACCGGCCGCGTCGACGACACGCTGACTGGTTTTCTGGGCAGTCTCGTCAAGTACGCCGTCGTTGCGTTCACGGTTATCGCCGCGCTGCAACAATTCGGCGTCGAGGCGACGAGTCTGGTCGCTCTATTTGCCGCCGCGGCTCTCGCCATCGGGCTGGCCTTGCAAGGCACCCTGAGCAACGTCGCGGCGGGGGTCATGCTGTTGTTGTTCCGTCCGTTCAAGATCGGCGACCGCATCGAATCGGGCGGCCACGCCGGGACGGTGAAAGTGATCTCGCTGTTCACCACCGAAATGGCGACCGGCGACAATGTGCAGATCATCATCCCCAACGCCGCGATTTGGGGCGCGGCGATCAAAAACTTCAGTTTCAACGATACCCGTCGGGTCGAACTGCTGATAGGCATCGACTATGGCGACAATATCGACACCGCCATGGCGACCATAAACCGCGTAATCGGCGAAGAACCGCGGGCAAAGACCGACCCCGAACCCTTGGTCGCGGTAACCGAGCTGGCCGAAAGTTCGGTCAACCTTGTGGTGCGGGTGTGGGTCGACGCCGGCGATTACGGGGGGGTTCGCTTCGATCTTATCAAGAAGCTGAAAGAGCAGCTCGAAGCCGATGGCATCAGCATTCCCTTCCCGCAGCGCACCGTGCATATGGCAACAGCGGCCGAATAGCCGGGCCGCCAGACAGGTTGGGGGATAGCCATGCGCGTCGTCATCATCAACGAACCGGGGCTCGAAAATCTTGCGGTTGTCGAGCGTCCCGATCCCGAGCCGGGCTTGGGCGAGGTGTTGGTGCGCCTGCGCGCCGCCACCCTCAACTACCGCGATCTGCTAACCGTCGAAGGCGGCTACGGTTCGAAGCAGCGGACGGTCGATTTTATCCCGCTATCGGACGGCGCCGGTGACATCGCCGCTGTCGGCGAGGGCGTGACCCGCTTTAAGCCCGGCGATCGGGTGGTCGGCAACTTCTTCCAGGAATGGTTGGCCGGCGAACCGACGCAAAAGAATCTCCAGTCGGGATTGGGCGGCGTGCTCGATGGTGTCGCCTCCGAGTTGCGGGTGTTCCCGGAATACGGCCTGTCGCCCACCCCCGGCCACTTGACCGATGCAGAAGCTGCAGCCCTGCCGTGCGCTGGTCTGACGGCGTGGAGCGCCGTCATCGATCAGGGACGCACCACGCCGGGCGACCTGGTTCTCACGCAAGGCACCGGCGGCGTGTCTACCTTCGCGGTGCAGTTCGCCAAATTGGCTGGGGCGACGGTCGTCGCCACTTCTTCGTCGAATGAAAAACTCGAGCGGGTGCGCGCGCTCGGCGCCGATCACACGATCAACTACGCCGAAACGCCGGAATGGGCACGGCCGGTGCGCGATATCAACGGTGGTCGCGGGGTCGATTTGGTGGTCGAGGTTGGCGGCGCCGGTACGCTGGAACAGTCGATCAAGGCAGTGCGGCCGGGCGGCGCGATCTGCCTGATTGGCGTTCTATCGGGCGCCAACCACGAGTTCCGACTGCCGCTGGTAGTGACCCGGAAAATCCGCCTGGAGGGCGTCACTTGCGGCAGCCTCGAACAGTTCGAGGCGATGTTGCGCGCCATCGACCAGCACAAGTTGCGGCCGGCCCTCGATGATCGGGTCTTCGGCATGGACGAACTGCCCGCCGCCTTCGCCCACATGCGTGACGGCCGGCATTTTGGCAAGATCGTCGTCGAGATTTAACTAGCGCCGGTTAGTTAGCTGCCCTCACACAGAACCCCTCATCCTGAGCCTGTCGAAGGACGAGGGGTGTGGATAGTGGGCCTCATACTTCGACAAGCTCAGTATGAGGTTGTTAGTAATGCTGTACCGGTTTGTTAATTATAACCCCCTTGTGGGAGAGGGACGGGATGGGGGTCTATCGATTAAAACGGATATTCAGCTACCGCGCGCCTGACACGTTTATCTTCGTGCCCGCCACATAGGACGCCCCGTCCGACAGCAGAAACAAAATAGCGTTGGCAACTTCCTCGGCCTGGCCAACCCGCTTCATCGGCAGATTGGGTCCAACCTGCTCGACGCGTCCCGCCGGTTGGATTTCGGTGTCGATGACGCCCGGGCTTACCGAATTGACTCGAATTCCTTCGGCAACCACTTCTTGCGCCAGGCCCCAATTGAGCGAATCGACGGCGCCTTTCGAAGCTGCATAAGGCACATTCACGCCGGCGCCGCCAATATGCGAGGCTGCCGATGATAGATTGACGATCGCTCCACCCTTGCCGCCATGGATCGTCGACATGCGTTTGATGGCCTCGCGGCAACAGATCAGCATGGCGGTAATATTGAGCGCCCACAACGGCGCCAGATCGTTGGCTTTCAGCTCGTCGACGCGGGCATAGGGGCCGACGATGCCGGCGCTGTTCACCAGATGGGTTACCGTTCCGAGTTCCTTGTCGACAGTCTCGAACAGGCGCACCACGTCGCCTTCCAGGCTAATATCGGCTTGAACGGCTATTGCCCTGGCGCCGGCTTTCTCGCAGGCGGCGACTACTTCGTCGGCGCGCGATTTGTTGCTAACGTAATTTACGCAGATCGCATCGTAGCCCTGCTTTGCGGCGCCGATACAGGTGGCGGCGCCAAGGCCGCGGCTGCCCCCAGTAACGATAAGAACTCTCGCCATTTTTATCTCCCCGCAACCTCGTTGTTGAATTCGGCACGGCAATGTCGCCGTGGTGATGACTGTGGCATAGCGCGTCTGCCAGGGTGCAATCAATCCTGCACATTATTCGCGGTGTTTGCCGCCTCGTGTTGCCTTTGGCATAATCAGTTTATCTGCTCGGTTTCTTAAGAACATATCGGCACGGGAGTTGACATGACAGATCAGGACATCAAGACGTTTGACATAACTTTTGACTGCGACGCGCACGGTGTTGGCAAGATGCGCTGCGAGATGGAAGTGCGAATGCTTAACCCGGAAAAACTCGAATGGGAATTTGCTTCCGACGAATACGGTACCCACGGTGGCGACGGCACGGCGCCGCTGCCGATCGCCTATTTTATGGCCGGCTTGACCAGTTGCCTGATGACCCAGTTCCGCGCCTTCGCCAAGCGGCTGCGGGTCGACGTTCGCGACGTGAAAATCCATTGTGATTGCGCTTGGCAAGCGACGATGCGCGGCCGCGAGCCCTACGTATCGCAGCCCAACGGCTTCAATATGGACATAACCGTCGACAGCGACGCGTCGTTTGAAGACTTAAAGCGCGTGATCGATGCCGCCAAGCTAGGCTGCTTCATCGAGCAATCGATAAATTGCGATATCGGCCACCGACTGAAAGTCGGCGACGAATGGGTCGCGGTCTGAACCAGAGGACCGACCGGCGAGCGACCCTGTAACCACCGAAGTCATGAAATTCGGCAGCGGCGGTTCGCTGCCGCGTGTGGAGGATTGTCGCCTGCTGACCGGCGGCGGCCGCTATCTCGACGATTTGTCGCTCGATGGCCTGACCCATGCCGTGTTCGTCCGCTCGCCCCATGCACATGCGCACATTGTCGCGGTCGATACGCGTGCAGCGGCGGCCGCGGCGGGCATCCACGCGGTCTACACCGGAAAGGACCTGGTCGAAGATCATGGCCTTGGCGCCGTGCCATTTCGCCAGTTCCCGCCGCTGCCGCAAGTAACGCCCCTGACGCCGCCGCCGCGCTATCCGTTGATGCCCGATATCGTGCGCTATGTCGGCGATAACGTGGCCCTGGTCGTCGCCGAGACCTTGGAACAGGCACTCGATGCGGCAGAATTGGTCGATGTTGAGTATCAAGTTCTCGACGCCGTGGCCAATCCCGCTGTGGCGGTCACGCCCGAGGCTCCGCAAATCTGGTCCGGGGCGCCGAATAACGTCGTCGGCGTCTGGGCGCAGGGCGACGAAGCCGCCGTCGATGCCGCAATCGCCGGCGCGGCGCGCGTCACCGAAATCGAGCTGGTCAACAACCGGCTGGTCCCCAATTCGATGGAAACCCGCGGCTGCACTTGCGAATTCGACGGTAACACCGGACGCTACACCCTGCATATCGGCGTGCAGATGCCCCATCTACTGAAAACCCATCTGTGCGAAGATGTGTTCCATATTGCGGAAGACCGGTTGCGCGTCGTCGTCCCCGACATCGGCGGCGGCTTCGGCATGAAGGTGTTCTGCTATCCGGAATACGCCGCCGTGATGTTTGCCGCTGGCCAGTTGGGACAGCCGGTGCGCTGGTGCAGCGGGCGCAGCGAGGCTTTCATCAGCGATATCCACGGCCGCGACCAGGTGAACCGCGCGCAACTGGCGTTCGACGGCGATGGCAAGATCGTCGCCATGAAAGTGCAGTCGCTGGGCAATATGGGCGCCTACATCGCCTACCAGGGTGCATTCATCCCCACAGTCAGCTCGTTCCGCGTACTGTCCAACACCTACGAAGTGCCCGCCCTTTACGGCGAATGCAAATGTGTGCTGACCAACACCGGGCCGACCGACGCCTATCGCGGCGCCGGGCGGCCGGAAGCGGTCTATTTGATGGAACGCCTGATGGACAAAGCGGCGGCCGAGATGGCGCTCGACCCGGTCGAGTTGCGCCGCCGCAACATGGTGGCGAAATCAGCGATGCCCTACACCAACGCCACCGGCATGGTGATCGATAGCGGCGATTTTCCGCGCATGATGGATGTGGCGATGGCGGCCCACGACTGGCCGGGCTTCGCCGCCCGCCGTGAAGCGGCGCAACGGCGCGGCAGGCTCGCCGGACGCGGATTGGCGATGTACATCGAACACACCGGGCGTAACGAGTTCACCGAGACCGTCGACATTTCGGTATCCGGTGGCGGTGGATCGGAAGAGGGCTCGGTCACCGTCTATTCCGGCACCCAGGAAATGGGCCAGGGGCTCAAAACAACGTATGTGCAACTTGTTGCCGAACGCCTACAGATCGATCCAGCGCGGATAGCCATCATCCAGGGCGACACCGATCTGGTCGCGACGGGTGGCGGCAGCGGTGGTTCGCGCTCGCTATATGTTGGCGGTAGTGCGACGGTGGTCAGTACCCAAGCGCTGATCGACGAGGCTCGCAACCTCGCCGCCGATGCACTGGAGGCGGCGGCGGCCGATCTGGAGTTCGCCGTAGGCCGGTTCACGGTCGCCGGCACCGACCGTTCGATCGGCCTGTTCGAACTCGCCGCGGCCCAACCGGACGCAATGTTCGCTATATCCGAAACCACCACCTCGGGCGATCTGACCTGGCCCAACGGTTGCCATATCTGCGAGGTCGAAATCGACCCCGACACTGGCGAAATTACGCTCACCCGCTTCACCGCGGTCGACGATGTGGGCACCGTTGTCAACCACGTGATCGTCGACGGCCAGGTCCATGGCGGCGTCGCTCAGGGGATCGGACAGGCGCTGCTCGAACGCGTCGCCTATGACCGCGACGGCCAGATACTGTCGGGCTCGTTCATGGACTACACCATGCCACGGGCCGACGATGTGCCCTTCTACACCGTGGTCGCCGACGAAACTTCGCCCTGCACCACCAACATTCTCGGCGCCAAGGGGGCCGGCGAATGTGGCTCCACTGGGGCGCCGCCGGCGGTGGTCGGCGCCGTGTGCGACGCGCTGAAAGACTTCGGCGTGGTGCATCTCGATATGCCCATTTCCGGCGAAGATGTCTGGCGTGCCATTAACGGCGGCCGTTGATATGCCCCGGCTCGCCGCCAACATCACCTATCTGTTCACCGAGCACCCTTTTCTCGATCGGTTCGCGGCGGCGGCCGGTCACGGATTTAGGGCAGTGGAAATTCTCGTCCCCTACGAACATTCGTCCGAAGATGTCACCAAGCGCCTAGCGGCGCATGATCTCGAATGCGCGCTCATCAACATGCCGTACGGCGAGACCGCCGGCGGGCACACCGGCCTCGGCGCGATCCCGGGCCGCGAGGCGGCGTTCGCCGACGACGCAAGGCGGGCGCTCGACTACGCTCAGGCGATTGGCTGCGGCCGCATTCATGCTCTGGCCGGCGTGCCGGACGAACATGCAGACCGGGCGCAATGCCGCGCAGTTTTCGTTGAAAATCTGCGCGCGATGGCGGTACAGGCGGCCGATTCGGGTGTCACGATCCTGATCGAACCGCTCAATACATTCGACTTTCCGGGCTACTTTCTGACCCATCAGGATCAGGCTCACGCCATCGCCGCCGACGTGGGGCAGGCCAACGTGAAGGTGCAGATGGACTTCTACCACTGCCAGATCATGGAAGGAAATTTGGCCGACAAGGCCCGCCGCTATATGGATGGTGTCGGCCACATCCAGATCGCCAGCGTGCCGGGCCGGGTCGAGCCCGATGCCGGTGAAATCAACTACCCCTACCTGCTCGACCTGATCGATGAGCTGGGCTTCGACGGCTGGGTCGGCGCTGAGTATATCCCCCAAGGCGTAACCGCGGCCGGTCTCGGTTGGGCCGCACCGTACGGGATCACCGTCTAGATCCGGCGCAATATGGTGATCTTTACGTTCGCGTGGAGCCCGGTCAACGTCAAGGGGTTCCGAAAAGAACCGCGCGCGCGCGAGAAAGAGCATCGGGTCGATCCTCGACCACGTCGCTGCGAACATAGGTGCCGGAATATATTGTGCGACCGGCGATGTCGCTGGCGATCGGATCGATTTTCTCTCTTAGAGGAATATATTGCCGGCGAAACTGGGAGCTACTGTCCAGATCCGCTGCCAACGCCGAATAGGCATAGGTCAGAATAAACGTCGGTTTCACGTCGTTGAAAATGTAGTCGTACAGGGAATCATTATCTTTGCGCAGTGTGCGCGCGATAGTCGCATCGGTTAGCCCTGCCAGATCGATTATTTCCAGCTCGGAGTAAAACAGCGTTGCGCCTAAGTCGGGCAGGAGGAATGACGCTTGTTCGACCCCGAGAATTTCCGCTGCCTTGTTGAACCGTTCTACATAACGCTCGGAAATATCGGTAAACGGTGCGGTCGGTTGGTCGTAGAAGCGCGCAAATCTAATTTGGTGGACGAGGATCGACGAGGCGGCCAGAACGGCAACGATTACAAGAGCGGGAAATTGTTGGCTGAGGAAGCGCGTTTTGGGCAGCGAATCTTTCGCGATCCAGATCATCGAGAATAATGTTGGATAGAACAGCACCAGAAATGGCGTGCCGAACCTAAATTCCGGCATCCAATCGTTGGGTAATAATATGAAGGTCACGAGCGCTAAAAGAGTTGCGCCGGTTAGAAATACCAAGGGTGCAACCGCGCGTTTCGCAATGATGCACAGCCCGAACGCGATGAGAAAAAGGCCGAGCGCTAACCAGGTGAATCCGAAAGGCCCTGCAAGGATTTGAAAGCCCTTGGTGATCACTGCGTCGTCCAAGAACAGAAGCCCGACTACCGTGTCCAGGTCGGGGCCGCCTTTGGCGTAATAGGTGTTGGGAAATAGATTGCCGAAATAGATCAAGGCCATGGCCTTGTAGGCGATAACCGGCAGTGCCGCCGCCGCAAGGTAGGCCAGGCCCGGCCGCAACGCTGCCGGCGAGAGCCTGCGGTCGCGAACGGTCTGCACCAGCACCGCCGACGGCCACAGCAAGGCGAACATTATACCCTCGGGCCGCGTCAAGGCGGCC
>JAPUHN010000017.1 GCA_027297685.1 Alphaproteobacteria bacterium
CGATGGTGTTCGTCATCGTAGGTTAGGAAGGCCAATCCCTGCGAGGCGCCGGTTACTTTGGCGCCGAGAAAATGACAATACCAATCGACCATTTCTTGGAATTTCTTGGTGTACAGCACGATGTGCGCAAAATAGGCCGGCGATATCACGTCGTTGGCTTCAGGAACCCGCATTGGGATATCCATTCGATTTCCTCCGTTGGCAAAGTTGGCCTTGATATGGTTCTACAGTTTAACAGGTCCAGGGCTACTCGGTAGCTTTCGAAGCGGCTAGCGGGTTTGGCCATTGGTCGCTTTCATCAATGCCGATATAACAGAACTCCGCGCTGAACTCGTCATGCCCGCAAGATGCTGTGCGAGGTCCCGGTAAAGAATTAGAAACTGCGTTAGAAGAGGCGCGTATCCATATGAGATATATCAGTTTCCGACATGTGGCCCGCGATAGCTGGGGCACCTATGGGCCCGATGGGGGCGTGATCGATCTGGGCGCTGAATTCATCAACACGATCCCCACTTTGCGCGACTATCTGGCGGCAGACGATGCGTTGAAGGCGAAGGTCGCCGAATATCTGAATACGGGCTTCGGCGGCGGTGGCGGTAAGACGTCGGATTTCCCCATCGGCGACGTCGCGATGCTGCCGCCGATTACCAACCCGGGAAAAATTCTCTGCGTCGGTCTGAATTACCGCAAACATGCCGAGGAAACCGGCAATCCGATACCGTCCTATCCGGTACTGTTTCCGCGTTGGCCGGAGAGCCATGTCGGCGACGGCCAACCCATGATCGCCCCTCACGAATCCGAACGCTTCGATTACGAGGGTGAACTGGCTGTCATTATCGGCAAGCGGGGGCGCCGAATCGCCGAGGCCGACGCCATGGGCTATGTCGCCGGCTACAGTTGCTACAACGAGGGCTCGATCCGCGATTGGCAGCGCCATTCGTCGCAATACCTGCCGGGCAAGAATTTCTTCCATTCCGGCGCCTTCGGACCGTGCATGGTCACGGCCGACGAAATTCCCGATCCGGCCGAACTGACATTGGAGACCCGGCTCAACGGCGAGGTCGTTCAGCACGAGGGAGTCGACGATCTGATCTTCAACGTGCCGCAACTCATCGCCTATATTTCGACCTATACCGCGCTGTACGCGGGTGATGTCATCGTAACGGGGACGCCGAGTGGCGTCGGTCACGTGCGACGGCCCCCATTGTGGATGAAGGACGGCGACACGGTGGAAGTCGAAATCTCGAAAATTGGTGTCCTGCGCAACCCGATTGTAGCCGATAGCCCACTATTAACTGGCTGCTGAGCAACCCGATCGAAGCGGACTAGGGCCAATCAGTCGCCGATGATCAACGCAGCGCGGCCCGTAACCAAGCCCTGGTCGAGGCGCTGGTGAACGATCTCGGCTTCCGCCAATGAATAGGTCTCGGTCACCAGGGGCCAGACGTCGCCACGGGCGCAGATTTCCAATGAGTCTATGACTTCCTGACGGCTGCAATAGCGACTACCCAACAGTTCCAATTCCTTCGTCAGCATTTGTGATGCCGGCACCTGAAACGGTTGTCCGGCGCCGCCCAGGGTCACAAACCGGCCGCCAATACCGAGACAATCGATGGCTTGTTGCTGGGTGTTGGTGGTTGAAACATAGTCGATTGCCACATCGACACCTGCGCCATTGGTGAGATCCATAACCTGCTCGACCACATTGTCGCCGGAGGCGTCGACCGCCATATCGGCGCCATTATTTTTACAAACCTCCAGTTTATCGGCAATGACGTCGATCGCGATAACATTGGCGTGCGCCCATTTACACATCATGACCTGGTGGATCCCCAGACCACCGCCGGCGCCGAATATGGCAACGGTGTCGGTCGGTGCGACGCGGGCGCGCCGCAGCACTTTGTACGGCGTTGCGATGGCGTCGCTGATAACGCCGACGTCGGCCGGCTTGTTCTTATAGTCGAGCCCCTCGGGAAGCTTGATGAAATTATAGATCGGCAGCTTGATGTATTCGGCGTAGCCGCCGTCGATCTGACGGCCGATATAGCCACGACTGACTGTCGAAATCGGGGCACGACCGGCCCGGGTCCATTTATCTTCGCCCTCGATCAGGTAAAAATAGGCGGTTACCGGATCGCCTACCGCAAGCGAATCGGGCCCCCCGCCGCCGCTACCGATCTCGACGATTTCGGCGGTGATCTCGTGACCGATGATGATCGGGAAGTTGGCTTCGCTGCGGCCCGCCTTAATGTGGTGGATTGTCAGACCTGAACCGCAAGCAAGCACCTTCGCCACGGCCTCGCCAGGGCCAGGGGTGGGATCGGGGCGGTCTTCCAACGAAAAGGGCTCACCGCCCCCATACAGTATCTGCGCCTTCACCAATTTCTCCCCTGTTAGATGCCTGTGCGTCTCGATTTGCGTTTGGGGACGTATAAAAACCGTTGTCTTGCCTTAAATCAATGTATTCGGTGCTTGCGCCGGGGCGTTGTCTTTGGCACCTCTTCCCCATGGCAGAATTTATCGTAGGGCGCTTGTTCGGTTGGCCCGACTTTTCCGAAGACGGCGACGATATCTGGATCATTCACTTGGATGATCCAGTGTTTGTCATGCGGGTCATCCACCTGCCGGAGGACACGCTACCGAGCGGGGAATTTAGCGACCTCTATTTTCCGCTAAAATCCGACAGCCGTTTCGCCGTCGGAAACTTGATGTTTCTCGAACCGCGCACGGCCGATCCGCGAACGGTCGCGGAATTGGTTGGATCGTCCATCGAGGCTATACACGACGAAGAGGTGGCGCGACGCCTAAACTTTAACTCGATCCTTTTCAATCCTTCGTCGATGGACATCCAGTTGGAAGATATACCCCTGGGATTCGTAGTTGGTGTGCTTCACGAAAGCGACACAACGGCAACCGACGATGGGCCATGGGTCGTTCACATCGCCCCGCCACCGTTTGCGATGCGGGTCTGCGATCTAACCAATGAAGACCTGGCGTCCGAAGATATTTGGGCGTCCTTGGGCGATGGCAATGTTTTGGGCCATCTACAATGGCTGACAAGTTTGGCCTGCGAGCGTGATGATTTGCAATTGCGCGCCGATACGGCGGCTGGCTACATTCTCGACGTTGCGTGTTTGATGATGCCGGCGCTTCTACCTGGCGACTAATCGCTAGGCGACACGCGAGACAGCGGCGCCCGCGCGTTTCTTAATTGCCGCCACCGCTTCGTCGAGCAGGTCGGGCATTTGGTTCGTGAGCAGGCTGGCGCGCGCGGCACGGCCTTCCCGGCAAGCCTTGGTCAACTCGACAATGTGCGCATGCAATCGCGTGGCTCCCAAATTGCCGAAGTTACTGCCCAAATCGTGCGCCTCTCGTTTCATTTTCTCGAGATCACCTTCGGCGTTGGCGGCTTGAATCAATGCCATCGTCGCCGGAGCGCTGGCGAGCGAGATTGCGACCATATTGGCGACTGCATCGCTACCTACCGTCTCTTCGAGGATGCGGAAATCAGCGTCGTCAATGGCGGCATCGCTGTTATCGCCCAAGGAATCGGGCTCCGGCTCGACGGGGGTATCGGTGCGCACCAACTCAAGCGCAGCAAGCAGGCGTTTTTGATCGATCGGCTTTGGCAGGTAATCGTTCATACCGGCTGAAAGGCAGGTTTCGCGGTCTCCCAATAGGGCATTGGCAGTTATCGCGACGATATAGACGTTGGCCTTGTTGGAATCGTCCATCGCGCGAATTCGGCGGGTCGCTTCGAGCCCATCCATGTTGGGCATTTGGATGTCCATGAGGACGACATCGTAGAGATTGTTGCGTACGCTTTCGACGCCTTCGATACCGTCAGTCGCCAAATCGACGCGATGTCCGGCCTTTTTCAAAATGGCCGTGGCGAGCAACTGGTTCACCGCATTGTCTTCCACCAATAGCACCCGCAGCGAGTTGGGTTTTCCAACCGAAACCTGGCTCGACTGAACAGCCTGTTCGATCATCGTGTTGACAACTGGTTCGACTTCACTGTCGGACGCCGTGGAAATGTCTGCGATGAGGATGGTTTCGAGCGGCGAGGATTTCACCCGGCCGAGTTGCACGGTGAACCAGAACGTGCTGCCCTGATTTTCTTCACTGTCGAAACCGATTTCACCACCCATCAATTCCGTCAATTGTTTGCATATGGAAAGACCGAGGCCGGTTCCGCCGTACTTATTACTGGTCGAGGAGTCGGCTTGGCTGAACGGCAGAAATAGATGGGATCTCGATGCCTCTGGGATGCCAATGCCGGTGTCCTTGACTTCGAACCGGAGAATCTGCTGCAAATCGCTTTCACTTTCGACCGTGACCCGAATCGAGACCGCGCCGGAGTCGGTAAACTTGATCGCATTGCCGACCAGGTTGAGCAGGATTTGCCGAAGTTTTCCGGCGTCACCACGCACCGCGTTGGTCATCTCTGGCGCGATGTAAGTTGCCAACTCGAGTCGTTTCTCCATTGCTCGCGGAGTCAGCACATCGATGACCGAACGGACGACTTTTTCAATGCCAAAATCTTGTTCGACGATTTCAAGTTTGCCGGCTTCCATCTTCGAGATGTCGAGGATGTCGTCGATGATCTCTAGCAGCGCTTCGCCCGATTCCATCACCGACTTTGCGTAATGCCGCTGTTCGGCTTCCAAGTCAGTGTCGAGCAACAGCTTGGCGATGCCGATAATGCCGTTCATCGGCGTGCGGATTTCGTGGCTCATCGTCGCTAAGAAATCCGCCATAGAGCCGGCTGCCTCTTCGGCAGTGGCGCGTGCTTCTTCCAGCTCGTGCTGATGGTGGCGTGCCTCGTCGACATCGTGGACAGCGCAGAAAAGCTGTCCATCATCGTCTGGTGCGACATGCCATTCGAGCCATCGATCGTCGTTGATTTTGCAGGTGAAACGGACTGAGAAATCGGCGGCGTTTCTACCGGCAGCCAGATCGTCAAGGGCTGCTCTTACGGTTGCCATGTCGGCGGCAGAGACAAATTCAATAAACGGCTTGGCGCCCAGTTCCTCACTTGTCCAGCCCAATTGCTCGGTCCAGGCATTGTTCATGGTGTGCAAGCGCCCATTCTCGTCGGCGATGCCCATCATTTCCTGCGATAGCTCGAAGAATCTTTTAAAGCGCTGGCTCGAACGCGTGGCATAGACCAGGTCAGCCTCTTGTTTTTTAGCGGCAGTGACGTCGCGGAACCGTGTAACATATCCGCCGCCTACGATCGGTTGTCCGTTGATTTCGAGGATGACGCCATCGGGCCGGCGGCGTGTTAACTGGTAAGGCGCGCGGTCATCGAGGAGCGCCATAACGCGCTCAAACTGTTCGTCGGCATCGCCGTCGCCGTAATCACCACGATCGGCGGCGAAACGTACAAATTTGAGCCAGGACGAACCAGGCTTCACGAGTTCGGCCGGCACGTCGAGCATACTCATCGCGAGTTTATTAGAAGCGACGATACGCTGTTGGGAGTCGAGAATGATCAGGCCTCCGAGTAGCGTATCCAGCGCACTCAGCAACATATCTCGCTCGGTGACGAGAGCGTCGCCCGAGGTCGAAGTCTGATGGTCTTCGTTGGAGCCCATATTTCCGATCGTAGCTGCCCATATCCTGTTGGCCGCGGCAAAATTTCGGCCACTTTTCGTGTCGTTCGCAAATTACATGGAAATAGATCAATGATTCGTTAAAAGCCCAGGTATTTGCCGATCACAGGTTGATTTAAGTCAACCATCTTGGGTAATACTTTTTAATCATACCATTTATGGTAGTTAAATTGGGCTGCGCGCAGACGCCCGTACCGTTTTCAACTGATCAAGCGTCGGTCCACGTATGTGTACTTGCCAACTCTTCTGCGAATTTGCCGTAGGACGTAGTTGGCACGCCAGTGAGCATCGCTAAAACATCATTATTGAAATAGGCCGTCCCGAATTGGTCGATGTGGTCGTACATGCTAGCCATTTGTTGACGCTGGACGGAGCTTAGAGACGCGAAGAAGTGCGAGGTCAGCAAATCGTCGAAGGCACACCGGACGGCACGGATTTTGACGCCGAAAGCGTCGGAAAGCGCGGCTGCCATATGGTGGCGATCAATCGGTTGTGGTGTGCTGCAGAGTTCGTAGGTGGCGCCGGCGTGATCGGGTTCGGTTAGTATTCGGGCGACGGCCTTGCCCAAATCGTCGATATGGACGAATCCCATCGGCTTGTCAGGTGCATAGGGCAATGCAAACTCGCCGGTCTGCAGGATTTGCGGTAGCGACCAAGTAATGTTCTGCATGAATTGGGTCGGCCGAACAATCGTGTAAGCGAGCCCGGATTTGAGCAGTTCGGCTTCCAGCTTCATCTTCGTCCAGTGGA
>JAPUHN010000170.1 GCA_027297685.1 Alphaproteobacteria bacterium
AAAATTCGAACCGGGAACCCCAGCGAGGGCGAGATGGATACCGTCAACACCACCGAGCTCGAGTACCAATCGGGCTTCGGCAACAGGTTCGCCAGCGAGGCGCTGCCGAATACCCTGCCCCGCGGCCAGAACTCGCCGCAAAAGGTCGCCTATGGGCTTTATGCCGAAGGCATCAGCGGCACCGCCTTTACCGCGCCACGGGCGGAAAACCGGAGCACCTGGTTCTATCGGATCCAGCCGTCGGCCAAGCATCCGCCGTTCCGCCAGATCGGCAACGGCCTGCTCCGCACCGCACCGTTCGACGAAGTGGCGCCGACACCCAACCAATTACGCTGGGACCCGCTACCGCTACCCGATGCACCAACCGACTTTATTGACGGCCTGATCACAATGGGCGGCAACGGCGACGTGGCCGGCCATAGCGGCGCCGCCATCCACATCTATAGCGCCAACAAGTCGATGGATGACCGGTTCCTGCAAAACGGCGACGGCGAATTGCTGCTGGTGCCGCAGCAGGGCCGTCTTGCGCTGCACACCGAGCTGGGCGTCGTGGCGGTGGCGCCCGGCGAAATCGCAGTGGTGCCGCGCGGCATCAAGTTCCGGGTCGTCCTGCTGGACGGACCATCGCGTGGGTATGTCTGCGAAAACTATGGCCAGATGCTGCGCCTGCCCGAGCTTGGCCCGATCGGCGCCCATGGGCTGGCCAACCCGCGCGACTTTCTGAGCCCGGTGGCATCTTACGAAGAGCGCACCGGCGCCTTCGAGCTGGTGTTCAAGTTCCAGGGCAATCTGTGGGCGACGGAACTCGACCGGTCGCCGCTCGACGTCGTCGGCTGGCACGGCAATTACGTGCCCTACAAGTACGATCTGGCCAACTTCATGGTCATCAACACGGTCAGCTTCGATCACGCTGACCCGTCGATCTTCACCGTGCTGACCTCGCCATCGGGACATCCGGGCACTGCCAACGTCGACTTCGTTATTTTTCCGCCGCGTTGGTCAGTCGCCGAACATACCTTCCGGCCGCCGTGGTTCCACCGCAACTATATGAGCGAATTCATGGGGCTGATTGCCGGCGCCTATGACGCCAAGGCCGAGGGGTTCCGGCCCGGCGGCGCCAGCCTGCACAACTGCATGGCCGCCCACGGCTCCGACGCCGACACCTTTTCCACCGCATCACAGGCCGACCTCTCGCCGCAGAAGATCAGCGACACGATGGCTTTCATGTTCGAGACCAAGTTTGCCGTACGGCCGACCAAATTTGCGCTCGAATGCCCGCAACTCCAAGCCGACTACTATAAATGCTGGGACGGGCTCAACGCGCGCTTCCGGCCCTAGATCGGTTCGAATTAGGTATTCGAATGCCCTCCACCCTTCGAGACGCGATCTTCGATCACTCCTCGGGATGGCGATCGAGGCAGCTCAAACAAGAACCATATGCTGAGCAAGCGCGCAGTGCTGGATCAGCCGATGCGGTATTCAGCGCACCCGCTGCTCGGGACCACGGCCACGATAGGCGTCGATGAACGCGGCAGCGGCGTTCGCGTCGAACTTACGCAGGCGCAGCAGCCGACCCCAGGCGGCCAACACGACCCGCCGGCCGATACCCGGCATCGGTGTTGCGATAACACCGTCCCATTGGCCGGTGTAGAGCCCCGTCCAACCCTTCAATATCTCCCGATCGGCGGAATCGAGCTGATCGTAATAGATGACGATGTGGCCATGCTCCTGGGAATGGACCAAACGCTCCGGCCATTGGGGTTCCTCGAAGAATGCGGCGCGGAGCTGCCTTGAGTCGTGCGACCCCGATGTGGGAAATTGCGTTGGGTAGGTTATGCGCTGGCCGATCGGCAGATGATTGTTGCCGGCCAACGGAAAGGTTTGCACGCGATCGAGCGCTCTGACACCGGCTGCCGCCAGCTCATCGAATTCACCCGTCGCTTGGCTCTGGTTGAACCAGAAGGCAGCGCCGCCGATGACGGCCACGGCGACGACTGCGCCGACGATCAGGCGGTCGCGGTTGCGCTGCTTACCGCTGACGTTCGGCCCCCAATTCAGGTGGCGCGATTGCGACTGGCGTCCTTTCCGGGTTTTGCTTTTACTGCGGTTGCCGCCGCGTTTTGACTTAGCCATTGTCTGTCGCCTCGCCGTATTATCTTGGCCCCGCGCTCGCGCGGCCCACCCAAGTTTAGCAATTTAAGTGTAGCAAACTTCAGGCGCCGCAGCGCAGTCAAAAGCGGCGATCACGAATATGTTGACGCTCGGTGAGATTGAGACCGGGCGGGCAAGAAAAATGGCCTACGCCGCCGAATCCTCGATGCCGAGACGATCGTTCAGCACGTGACTATACCCAAACAACGCCGGCGTACCTCCGGTGTGGAGGAACAAAACATTCGATCCAGGCGAAAGTGCTCCCCCCTTCGCCAAATGTACCAGTCCGGCCAGAGCCCGCCCCGAGTAGACGGTATCCAACATCAAACCTTCCAGGCGTGCCGCCATCAACACAGCCTCAAAGGTAGCATCGTTCAACCGGCCATAACCGGGCGAGAGAACGGCGTCGAGGGTGTTGACGTCTTCGGCCGACACCACCGACGGCAATCCCAATAGTTCTTCGATAGCCTTGCAATTGTTTTCAATTCGCGCCGCCTGAGCATCGGCATCGCGCCGAACACAGATTCCGAAAACCGGCGCCTCTATGCCAAGCGCCCGCAGACCGACGAGGAAACCGCCATGGGTCATCCCGCTCCCCGATGGCACGACAAAGGCATCGATGCTGCCCGGCGCATCTAGTTGCCCGACGAGTTCTAGAGCGCACTTCACGTAGCCCAGAGCGCCGGTCGGAGGATTTCCCGGACCGAGCGGAATAACATAGGGATTGTGGCCCTTTCGCCGGTCTTCGTCGGCAATCTCGTGAAGGTGGGCGTCGGCACCTTCCTCGTCCTCGCCTTCCGGATAGGTATGAACGATTGCGCCCAGTAGTTTGTTCAACAGCG
>JAPUHN010000171.1 GCA_027297685.1 Alphaproteobacteria bacterium
TGGAGTGTTAGAGTAGCGCGGTTCGTCCTTGCGGCGCTTCGCATCCTAGGTATGTTGCGGTCGTCATGTCATCTTTCGACACCCAAGTTCTTATCGCCGGCGGCGGTCCTGTTGGTTTAACTGTGGCGCTTGAGCTCGCGCGGCACGGTGTGCGGTGCATACTCGTCAACGACCAGCGGGAAACCGCTTTGCACCCCAAGGCTAACGCCATCAATGCTCGATCGATGGAGCATTTCCGCCGCCACGGAATTTCCACGAAGATTCGGGCGGCCGGTCTGCCGGCTGATTATCCCACCGACGTCACCTACGTCACTCGGCTGACAGGTTTTGAAATGGCACGCCTGTCGATGCCAACCAGTTCTGACGCGGTGGATCAGGCGAAAGCGGGCAGCGGTCCCTACGATTGCGCCGAGCCTCCGCACCGCTGTAACCAGATGTATCTCGAAGCGATCCTGCACGAGGCCACGGTTGCGCATGCGTTGATCGATGTTCGGTTCGGCCACCGGCTCGAAGCGTTTGGTGACGTTGATGGTGGCGTCATTGCCACTGTCCGCAATCTTGCAAACGACCAAGTCTATGATGTCTGCGCGGATTATTTGGTCGGCGCCGATGGCGGGCGTAGCTACGTTCGCCGCCAACTTGGTGTTCTCTACGATGGCGAAGGCGGGGTGGTGCGGCAAATGATGGGCGGCGCCATGTTGGCAACCTACTTCCGGGCACCGCGAGATCGGACGTGGCTGCAAATCGCGCCGTCCTGGCAATATTGGATCGTCAGCCCCGATTTACGTGCGTTGTTGTTGTCGGTCGACGGTGGCGATCAGTTTGTATTGCTCTCGCGCATTCCCGACGGGGCCGATGTCGATACGATCGATGATGTGGAATTGATTTCCCGCGCCGCTGGTGTACCTGTCGAGGCTGAGATCATTCTGCGCCAACCCTGGACGGCCGGCCATGCGTTGCTGGCGCAATCGTTCGGGCGCGACCGGGTCTGGCTGGCCGGCGATGCGGCGCATTTATTCACACCGACCGGCGGCCTGGGCATGAACACCGGCATTGATGACGGGGTAAATCTGGCGTGGAAGCTTGCCGCCGCGGTCAACGGATGGGGCGGGCCGAACCTAATAGCGACTTACGAGACCGACCGCCGGCCGATCGGCGAACGCAACCTCGCCTTTGCCAAAAGTTTCGCCGAGTCCATTGGAACTTTCGATGTGAGTGCCGAGGTTGAGCGTGGTTCAGCGGCGGGTCAAACGGAGCGGCAGAGGCTGGGGGCTCATTTGGCGGACCATGGCTGGCGGGAGTTTATTATTCCGGGCATCGTGTTGGGGGTGCGCTACGAGGGGTCGCCGATCATCTGGCCCGACGGTACACCGCCGACCAGCGACGATCCCTACAACTATATTCCGACCGCCCGTCCGGGATCGCGCGCGCCGCATGTTTGGTTGGATGACGGGTCGGCGCTGTGCGACCATTTCGGTGCCGGATTTACCTTGCTGCGCCTGGCAATGGATCCGCCGGTCGATGATCTGCTTTTGGCCGCGCACGAGCGCGGCGTGCCTGTAATTGTATTTGCACCCGGAAGCGATGTCGTGCGCGAGCGTTACGAAGCCGACCTGGCGTTGGTCGGTCCCGATGGCCACGTGGTATGGCGCGGCAACGAAACACCCACCGATTGCGGGGCCCTAATCGATCGTATTCGCGGCGCTTAGTTGGGATCGATACGATGCATCCCGCGCGGCACGTCGTGCAGTGATTCGACACCGGTCTGGGTAACGGACATCAGTAATTTGATGTCCGCTTTCGGGTGTAAACCGGACATTTCAGACAGGCCCGCCAATGTCCGTTAATAGCCAATAACAGCCGTTCAGAAAGAGCTAATATAACGCCAACTTTCGGGCTATCGTTATAGAGAATGGGCACATTGCGCTGCAGTCGGAGGGGAGCCGTCCATCGCATCAAAGTTGCCGTGACAACCCATTACGATTTACGTCCGGTTTGCCCCCATGACATCAGGACATGCGTTTCCGCATTCCGGGTTTATGCGGACGCTCCTGGCCGCCTCTACGAGCGATTTAATCCAGCGCGATGGCAAATCTGGCGATTTTATCTTCATCCATTGTCACGCCGATCCCCGGCTCGTCCGGCACCAGCGCAAATTGGCCCTCCATCGGTAGCGGCTTGGCGCTGTAATCCTCAGCGATGTGTTGTGGACCGTTGAGATCAGCGGGGAAATCGATGCCGTAGGCTGCGAACAGGTGGACCGAGGCGGCGAACCCGATCGGTGCATCCATCAGGCCGCTGCCGATTAGTTTGAAACCGGCGTTGTGCGCCAAATCGCAGAGCTGGCGCCCGTAGTAAATGCCCCCCACCTTGTTGACCTTGATCACCAAGCCCTCCACGGCCTCGCGCCGGATCAGCTCGATCACAAAGGGCAATCCCATTGCTGCTTCGTCAAGCGAGATATTCATCGACGTGGCGCTCAACATCTTTTTCATGCCGTAAATATCGGTCATCGGAATCGGTTGCTCGAACAGCTCGACACCGAGCGCTTCGAATCCGCGCGCGGCCCGCAGAGCCTGGTCGAGGGTATAGCCCTGGTTGGCGTCGGGCCACACGACACAGTCGCGCGCGACTTCCATTGCGGTGCGCATATTGGCGATATCGCCGTCCGGATCGTGGCCGACCTTTACTTTGAAACTGCGAAATCCCTGGTCGAGGCCGGCCTGTACCACTTTGGAAATTTCGTCCGGGCCCGGGGCGGACACCAGGTAGGACAGCTCGATGCGGTCGGCGCCCTTCGCGCCGATCCATGATTGCAGATTGATGCCGAGGTGCTTGCAGATGAGGTCGTGGACTGCCAGGTCGATAGCCGCCTTGGCGACCGGTTGGCCGGGATCGAGGCCCGGTGCCAGTTCGGTGTTCATAGCCTCGTGCAGCCCGGCGATATCGAACGGATCGCGGCCGACGACGATAGGCGCCAGATAGTGTTTAATGGTGGTATAGCAGGAATGAGTGGTCTCGGCCGACCATCGCCGGCTGGGTCCGGCCTCACCCCAACCGACGGTGCCGTCGTCGGCAGTCAATTTGACGAGGATGATCTGTTTGCCCTCCTCGATGGTGCGCGACACCCCACGCGAGAGTGTGACGACACTCTTCAAAGGCAGGCGAACCGGAATGACTTCGATGGAATTGATTTGCATAGAGGACTCCTAAGGACCAGTTTTCTTACTGCGAAATTCGCGCCAGGCGACAACGGCAATTGTGGCGACTGCGAGGAAAAGGAACACGGCAGATATCGGCCGGGTCACGAAGATATCGAGACCGCCGCGCGACATGATCATGGACTGGCGAAGGCCCACTTCGACCAGGGGTCCGAGGATGAAACCGATTAGAAGCGGTGCAACCGGAAAACCGAACTTTTTCATCAAATAGCCGAGAACACCGAAACCCAACATGACGTAAATATCAAAAAAGCTGTTCGTCGACACGAACACGCCGGTCACGCTCAAGGTGATGACGATCGGGAATAGCACCGAGTTCGGCACCCGTGTCGTCTGGATGAACGCGGCCATGCCGGCCCGCGCAATGACCAGGTGCAAAAACGTCGCCAGTACCATCATGATGAAAAAAGCGGCGATGAAATCGCCCTGCTGCTCGAACAGCACAGGCCCGGGTATTAGACCGTGGACGATGAACGCACCCAGCATGATCGCGGTGATGACGTCGCCTGGTATGCCGAGCGTGAGCAGCGGCACGAAGGTTGCGCCGGTGACCGCATTGTTGCCGCTTTCGGCCGCGGCGACACCTTCAAGCGCACCCTTGCCGAAACGTTCCGGCTCGCGTGACAAGTTCCGGGTGATACCGTAGTTGAGGTACGCTGAGACCGCCGCGCCAAGTCCCGGAACCGCGCCGATGAACACACCGATCAATGACGATCGCGCGATCACTGGAAGACAGCGCCGCCAGTCGTTGCGGGTTAGGCTGTGGTCGGGATCGCTCAGTCGCACGGTGCCGGCCAGTGGCCGTTGACCAAGGCGGCGCTCCAGCACGCTCAACACTTCGGCGACGGCGAACACACCGATGACGAGCGCGATGAAGGCCCAACCACCAGCCATTTTACGAACCCCGAAGGTCAACCGGAAATCTCCGGTCAGGGGATCGACACCGAACGTCGACAGGAACAAACCCATAGCGCCGGCGATCAGACCCTTGATCATGTTTCCCTGGGACAAGACGCCGACCAGGGTCAGCGCAAAGATTCCCAACGAGAAAATTTCGGGCGGGCCGATCCTGAGCGCGAAAAGCGCCATCGGAATGGCAAATGCGATTAGCGCGAGGTCGCTGATGAATTCGCCGATGATTGACGCATAAAGCGACATCTTGAGAGCCTTGCCCGACTTGCCCTGGCGGGTCAGCTCGGCGCCGTCGAGTGCCGTTGCCGCCGCCGCCGGCGTTCCGGGGACGTTGATCAGGATTGCGGAAAGCGATCCGCCATACGTGCCGCCCTTGTAGATGCCGACGAGCATCCCCAGACCGGCGATCGGGTTCAAATTAAAGGTAATGGGAAGTGCGATTGCCACGGCCAGCGGAACGTTGAGGCCGGGAATTGCGCCGATGACGATGCCGATCGTCAGACCGACCACGATCATCGCCAAGGCAGTCACATTGGCGACCTGATCAAACCCGGCCAGCAAAACGTCCATTGCCACCTCAGCCAAACAATCGCGACGAGGGAAGCAATACAATCATGAACTTCTCGAAAAACAGTAAAAGCGCCACCGGCACAATGACGGCAATGGCAATCACCGATACCGGCCGCCGATTGCCATACAACACGTTCGCGCCGACCAGAAAGACCGCGCTCGATGCGAGATACCCGAACCACGGCAACGCGAAGATAAATGCCGTCGTCCACGCAATCATGGTGCCGACGCGTATCAGACCGGTCCGCAATTCGGCGCCGGCGAGCGCGTCGGCAGGGCGCGCGGCGGGTCGCAACAACGACCCGCCGAGCAAGATCAGCGCCAGTAGAGCGAGGACAACGACCAGCGCGGTGGGCAACGTCGTGGTTTTGACGTATGCCCCAGTGCCTTCGGTCGCTAGCAGGTCATTGAGAAAGAACCCGCAAGCCACCAACAACACCAATGCGACCCATGCATCTGCTGGTACACGCCGCATCGTCCCCGCCGCCACTTATCAGCGCTACTTGCGCAACATGGGTGCGTAGTTGTTCCAATCCCGTTCCCAGACCATGCCGAACTTGTCCGCCGGCAGATAGGTCAGCGTCGTGGCGGTTTTCAACGCACGCGCCTGGAATACCGGGTCGTTGGCCACTTTGGCCAGCGCCGCGCGCAGCGTATCGAGTACGGGCTGCGGCACACCCTTGGCGATGGCCAATCCGACGAACGGGCTGCCAAACACCGCGTGACCCTGTTCCTGGGCCGTCGGGATGTTGGGGAATGCCGGGTCGCGATCGGACCTGAACACAGCAAGACCGCGCAATTTTCCGCCTTTGATGTTCGCGGCAACTGTCGCGGCATTGGCCGGCAGCATATCGACATTGCCGCCGAGCAATGCGGTCACGCCCGGTGCACCGCCCTGCTGGGGCACATGCACGACGCTAAATCCAGCTTCCTTTGCAAGGCCGTTCAGGGTCAAGTTAGGCATACCGTTCGGCACGGCGCCGAACGTGTACTTGCCGGGATCGGCCTTAGCAGCCTTAATTAGATCATCCAACGTTTTCCACGGCGAATCCACTTTCACGGCGAGAATGATCGTTGCCGCGACAAGCTGGCCGATCGGTTCGAAATCATCGAACTTGTAGCCGACGTCGTTCTTCAGCGGTGTAAGGATGTGGTTGCCGCTGGTGGTCGCCAAGACGGTGTATCCGTCGCGTGGTGCGTCGAGCGCCGCTTGCGTGCCGAGCGAGCCGCCGCCGCCGGGACGATTGGCAACCGCGACAGGTTGTCCGAGTGCTTTCCCAAGCGGATCGGCAAGAAGCCGGGCGATAACATCGGTGCTGCCACCGGCGTTCCACGTCACGATCAGACTTATCGGCTTATTTGGATAACTTTGCGCCGATGCGGCGACCGACCATACAAGGGCGACCGGAACGATTGCGAACGCCCATAGGGTTTGTCTCAACTTATACATCTGGTTTCCTCCCTCTTTGGTTAAGTTACAAAATCAACCCGACCGTATATTGCCCGGTCGAACTCTTCTTAGTGCCCACCCTGGATCACCGTGCCCGGGGTGTAGCTGGAACGCAATGCTTCGCCGCTGCGCGGGTTGCGAACGAACCGGCGCGGTACCAAGGCGTTAAAATCCACATACGAGTCTGGATCAAGATCGGCGTCTCTTACGCCCGGATGGTCCGCGTCGTAGCGAATGCAGCGAAAGACCATGTTGTTGGTCCCGAATATCGGATGCTCATAGTAGAACGGGCTGATGAATTCCCAAACGATGTCGCCATCAGCGGTAACTTCGAACAGCCGTCCCTTGGTACATTCGCAGATCAGCGTGTTGCCGTTGTCCAGCCGCTGAGCGCCCGAGCAGATGAAGCTGTTAAAGTCGAAAACGGGATTCTCCTTGTATTCCCATTCGATCTCATTGGTTTGCGGATTCACCTCGATGACGCGCGAATAGTCGATCGTTGTGTTGGCGCGGTGAGCGCCATTGTCGAAAACCAGAATATTACCGTTGTCGAGGAGCGTCGGATGGTGTTGGCCGGCGAGCTGGCCGACCCCCCACCGCCAAATGATTTCACCGGTCTGTCGATCGATGATCGCGATCGTGTTGGTACAGCGAAAACTGACAAGGATGTTGCCGTCAGGCATTTCGGTCAGAGAATTCAGGTTGGTCCAGCGATTTCGCGGGTGCAAGGGCCCGATGATGTCGATTTCAGGATCGAGATGCTCATATGTCAGCCATTCCCAAACAACCGACCCGTCGCGGGCGATTTCCTGCACCGCCTCGCCGTAAATCTTGCCGTTGAGCTCGGTATCGGGTTGCCCACCTTTAACCCGGCCCGCGATTTCCGGCGGCACTGCGCGCCATTTCGCGACCAAGGCGTTGCCGTTGGCCAGCGGAGCGAAACAGTGGCTTAGATACGGGTCGCGATACTCCCAGGTTATTCCGCCGTCCCAGTCATACTCGACGAGTTGTCCGCCATTTCCGGCAAACTCGGGAATCGCGGGCGGCATCGTCCGCCCGGCGAACATCAGATTTCCGTTCGCCAGGAGCTGTCCATAATTGCCTGGCAAATTCTCAACTTGCCAGCGGTGAACGATCATACCCCACATATCGACCAGCCAAACGTTTCGGCCGTACATCGGTGCGAACAGGGTATATCCGTCCCGCGCGCGCGTCGGCTCGAAATGGGTGACGCCATGAACCATGCGCAGGCCGGCACTCATTTGCGCTTTCCTTCAGAACAATCGGGCGATCCGATATCGCAATGGTCGTGTGCGGTCTGCGTCCCCTGTTTTCGTCCGTTGCGCAGGGCGCCGGACGAACCTCCCTGATTGCCTCGATCGGCCTTATCAACCGTTCAGTTAATAACCAATTCAACGGCTGAATGAGGGCCGAGTCAACCGTCTCGGCATATGTGGGTCTCTATTATTTCTCCAAATATGCGCCCACGAAGTCGATCACATGTTGGCGACGATGGTGGGTTGCGGAACGATCGGACAGGTCACGTCCAAAAATTGCCGACAGGGTGTGGATGTTCGAGTAATAAAAATAGCAAAGCGATGCGATCGAAATATACAGATCGATCGGGTCGACATTCGGGCGGAACACGCCCTCGCGTTCGCCACGCGTCAGAATATCGCCAATCGTTTCCTGCAGGCGTTCGTGCAAGCCCTGTAGATGCTCCGAGTCAAGAATATGACGGGCTTTGTGGATGTTCTCGTCATTCAGCAGCGCCACGAAGTAACGATTTTCGGTCAGGTAATCGAAGGTGAAACCGATAAATCGCTCCATCGCCGCAACCGGCGCCAGAGCCGCGAGATCGAGCTCGTTTTCGCGCGCCCGTATCCCTTCGTAGGCGTGGTTTAACACCGCGCAATACAAGCCCTCCTTGTCGCCAAAATAGTAGTACAGCATTTGCTTGTTAACGCTGGCGCGTGCGGCGATGTCGTTGACCCGTGCGCCGCTGAGACCCTTTTCGGAAAACTCCAGACGCGCCGCATCCAGGAGCTGCGCTTTCGTCCATTCGGAATCGCGCAATACGTCGTTCGGTCGCTTCCTTGCCTGCTGAGCCACAGTCGCCCCTCAATCTTCACGTTCGCAATTAACCAGAAGGTTGATAAGCTACCAACTGCGGCCTCTATGACAAACGGTTTTTCGGCGCGTTCGGAATGTAGACGGGGTGTAATGGCGCGAATTGCTTATTTGACCACCATCGATTTCGATCATGGCGCAGTGGAAAAGCTCGATGAAGTGTTGGCCGAACTCGAGGCGGCGCGGCCTCTGCTGGTAACCGATCGGGGCTTGGTCGAGAGCGGGCTCGCCGGGCGGGTGTCGGAGGCGATGCCGAAGCATCCGCCGGCCGCAGTGTTCGACGCCACACCGGCAAATCCGACCGAGCAGGCGGTCTGCGATGCCGCGGCGGTCTATCGCGAATCCGGTTGCGAGAGCATCGTCGCGCTGGGCGGCGGCTCGCCGATTGATCTGGCCAAGGCTGTGGCGCTCATGGCGAGCCACGTCGGGCCGTTGTTGCAATATGCGGTCAGTGAAGGCGGGAGCGAGCGGATTACGTCGGCAGTACCACCGATCATTGCGATTCCGACGACGGCAGGCACCGGCAGCGAAGTCGGCCGTGCCGCGCTGATCGTCATGGGTGACGGCCGTAAGCTTGGTTTTATCAGTTCTCATCTTCTGCCACGACGCGCGATCTGCGATCCGGACCTGACCCTTGGGCTGCCGTCCGGCCTGACCGCGGCGACCGGCATGGATGCCGTTGCCCACTGTATCGAGACTTTCCTGTCGCCGGCGATCAATCCGCCGGCCGACGCGATCGCGCTCGACGGTCTGCGTCGTGCGATGGCGAATATCGAAATCGCCGTCGGCGATGGCGGTAACCGCGACGCCAGATGGCAGATGATGATGGCCGCGTTGCAGGGCGGTCTGTGTTTCCAGAAAGGCCTCGGCGCCGTCCACGCGCTGTCTCATCCGCTGGGCGCCCTTCGCGATCCGGTACTGCACCATGGAACGCTGAACGCCGTGCTGTTGCCGTCGGTGTTGCGCTACAACGCGGCTGCCGCACCGGAAAAATACGAGCCACTTCGTGCAGCGATGGATATTGCATCCACCGACGATCCCGCCGACGCGATAGCGGACCTGAACGAACGGATCGGACTCCCGATGCGCCTCAGCGCCATGGGCGTACCAGAAGATGTTCTGCCGGCGATAGCCGAAGCGGGCATGTTGGACCACTGCACGCAGACGAATCCGCGCGCGCCCACCGCTGCAGAATATGCAACGCTGTTGCATGAGGTTTACTAAGCCAGAGCGAATTCGTCAGGCGGCACGTGCCGCAAACGCCGCCAGCCGGTCCGCTATCGGCGCCGGCGCCCAGTCGGCGTCGATGCCGAGGTCGGAGAGAACTACTTGCGCCGCGTTATAGCCCGGTAGCCCCGTGATATTGCCACCCGGATGGCAGCACGATCCGCACAGGTAGAGCCCTGGCAGGTGAGTGCGGTAGTGACCGGCACCGGCAAAGGGCCGGTTGTAGCCGATCTGGCCATTGGTGAACGCACCGATCAGAAGGTCGCCCTCGCGCATATTTGGAAAAGTACGCTCCACATCCAACGCGCTACGAGTAAACGAGCCGATTACCTGATCCCTGAGCCCCGGCGCATACTCGCTCCACAAGTCGAGCATGACCTGGCCGTGTTCGTCCTTCACCCGATCCCATTGTTTCGGATCGCCACCGAGGTGGTAAGGCAGTTTTTCCCACATGAAGGCGGTGTGTTTTCCCGCTGGCGCCTGGCTTGGATCGAATTGGGTTGGACAGGCCCCCCACATCACCGTCGGCGGTATGGTTCCGGCTTCATGGTGGCGCACGATCTCCGGGTACTGCTCGAAATGCTCGAGGCCAAGAATCACCATGAACGGCTTCGAGAGTGCCGGGTCGGCTTCTGCCGCACTGTAGACGGGTGGCGAGTCGAGATTGAGGTTTAGCGCGAACAGCGGTGCGATTACGTTGTACTGGAAATTTTCGACCTTGCTCCGCCACTCACCGGGAAGATCCGCCGGCGCCAGCAAATCGAGGAAGGTCTGGTGTGGGTTCAGGCCCGAGGCAACGAAATGGCGGGCCATATGGACCGCGCCGTCGGTCGTCTCGACGCCCACTGCCCGATCGTTTTCGACCAGGATCCGCTTCGGTTCAGCATTGGTCAGGACGGTGCCGCCGCTTTCCGCCACGGCGGCCTCGAGTGCATGGGCGAGGGCGCGGGCGCCGCCGACCGTCATCTGCGCTTTTGCCGTACTCGCCAGCAATGCCGCGATATGGTGGCCGAAGCCGCGCACCCGAAGATCCACTTCGCGCAATCCATTGAAGAACAACAGTCCCGCCTGAATGGTTGGGTGCTCGAACTCACGTGCCACAAACTCAAGCGGCGACAGCGCGCTCACCTCGAGCAGCAATCGTCCTTCGGGCGTGCGTTCCAGCAGCCGCCGGCGTTCGTCCGGAGGTAACGGCGGCGTCATGGCCTCGGGAATCAGGATATTTTCGACGATCGGTCGAAAGTCATCGTGCCAGCGCTTGAGCGTCGCTGCGTCTTTCTCGCTCATCGCGGCAAATGAGTCGTGGGTACGCTCGAAATCGGTCCACCATTGCAGCGACCGTCCGTCCTTCAGCAACAAGGCCACATTGAGCTCGGGCTCGATGTAAGTGGCGCCGTGGCGTTCCAGATCGAGATCGCGATACCACGCCATTTGAGTGATCGCGCGGTGGAAGAAGGCATGGGTGTTGTGGAGAAATCCAGGATGGTGCGGATCTTCGACGGTGTCCAGACCGCCACCTGCAATGTCACGCCGCTCGAGGCACAGCACCTTGAGGCCCGCCCGGCCGGCGTAAGCTTGGAGGATTAAGGCGTTGTGGCCGGCGCCAAGAATAATGCCGTCATAGGTTGTCATGCGAGGGCACCTCGCGTGTTACGGCGCACATCTCTGGCGCTATTTGTTATCAACCAAACGGTTGAATACTACGGGCGTTCGGTTGGAAGTCAAGCCAGACGCGTCTCGTCGTAGTTGATAAACACCGGGCTCGCCCAGGCCATCTGGCCGTTTCGCTGGCGCACCCGCAGATAGACCGAGCTCGGTCCGTCCGGTAGGTCGAGCACGCAAGAATCTTGCAGCGCGCTCGCCGCTTGCGGGATTAACCGGTGCCACTGATAGGCCTCGTCGGGAAACGGACCGACGAACCGGTTGACCGAACCGCCATAGAGTTCGCCGACGGTCGTCGTAGTGGTTTGCGCCACCGGGCGTTCGCACACCAGCTCGATGCCGGTGTCCGCCCCGCCCGTCAGTTCCAGCACCAGGCTCTGGTTGGAGTTTTCGTGAAAGGCGCCACGGCGTGAGGTATACGAGGTCACATGGAGGCCCTCTTCGGCGATAGGTTGGAAACGATGGCGGCGTTCTTCATCGAACGGTCCCGATTGCAGGCAGGGATACCAGCGCACCAGGCGACCGTTGGTGACCCGGATATCGAACTCCCAGTCGGTGACGCGTTCGAGCGCTAAGTCGCCCCACGGTCCCCAACCCCATTCGAGACGCAGTTGGAACGGATTCGCGATGGCCGTGTCGAGTGGGACTATGCTTTGCGGGTGGCTGCGGTGTACGACCGCTCCGTCTTGAATCACCTCGACCACGTCGAGCTCGTCGCGACCGGCGACCGCATAGCTGACATCGATCTGCTTGTCGGCGGTAATACTGGCGCCCATCGGCGCCTCGTCGACGGTAAAGTCGAGAACGATACGATCGCCGGTCAGCGCATAGGTGCGACGCGAATTGATTGCCTCCAGGATGGACGCGCGGTCGTGTTCGCGCACCAGCGCCGCCATAACGCCTTCGCCGTAAGCGCCCGGAAACCCGCTGTGGCTATCACTCGACGCCACAAACCCGAATCGCAATCCCTGGGCTAACGCGGCGCGAACCGTGTTCGAGGTCTGCCGCCCGCCCATCGAATGGGTGACAAAGGGGAAAGCGCCGCGATCGTCCTCGGAGTTACCATGTTCCGAATAAATTTCGACTACCGGTGTGCAGCTTTCGTGGAATACGTCCCAGTTAACGCCGCGGCGGCCCGATGGATAAGCAAGATGGTGCGGGATCATCAGCGCCTTCTCGGCGATGCAGAACTGGCGTAATTGATCGATATGATCGGGAAAGACGAGCGGCCGATTGTCTTCCGGGAAGACGACGCACTGATCGCCGAAGAAGCTGGAATGCCACTCGAAACCGAGAAACGCGGCGAATTCGTCGGCGCGGTTGGCATCGGCGATCAGCGATTGTACCCTGGACCAACCGTCGCTCAGCCTCTTGAAACCCTTGAGCCAGTGTTGCTCGCGGCCGCCTTCCATGGTCTCCATGTCGTGCCAGCTTGAGTGGCCGGTGAAGGCGAAGAAATCCAAATGGGTGCGCGCGATATCGATGCTGCGCTCCAACGACCCGATGCCGTAGCCGAGCGCATTGTGGTTGTGGATATCGCCGAAAAGAACCGAGTAAGTGTCCGACATTGAAGCTCCGCCTATCACGCCCTGGCCGGCATGGCGCGCGCGCCTATTTCGCAGATGTCTCGCCTTTTATCAACCGTTTGGTTACAATCGAACTGCGGTGACAATTTGGTCCGCCATCAAACAATAGCGGAGGAGGGCGATGGCAACGCCTGCGCCGACTCATACTCAAAACGTCGATGTGCTCGACCCGGCTAACTTGCCGGACCGGTTCGACGATGTCGAACATGTGGAATCGTTCATGGCGACGCCAACGCAAGCATTGGTGGACGATTTGGCCGCGCTTGACGGCGACATCATCGTACTTGGCGTCGGCGGCAAGATGGGACCAACATTGGCGCGGCTCGCCCGCAATGCAGCGCCGGACAAGGCGGTATTCGGCGTTGCCCGTTTCAATGAGCCGGGCCTCGAAAAGAAGCTAAAAACCTGGGACATCGAAGCGATCCGCGCCGATTTACTTGACACCGACGCCATCGCTGGGTTGCCGAAGGCGAATAATGTGATCTTCATGGCGGGACGGAAGTTCGGTTCCACCGGCTCGGAAGAATTGACCTGGGCGATGAACGTCCATGTGCCGGCTCTTGTCGCCGATGCCTTTCGCGAGTCGCGTATCGTCACCTTTTCTACCGGCTGCGTTTATCCTTTCGTGCCGGTTGATTCGCAGGGGGCGACGGAAGACATCGCGCCCGATCCGCCGGGCGAATATGCACAATCGTGTGTCGGACGGGAGCGGATGTTCGAGTATTTCTCGCACCGGCACGGCACATCGGGTCGGTTGATTCGTCTCAACTACGCGATCGACATGCGCTACGGAGTGTTGTTCGACGTCGCGACCAATGTGCTCCGCGATGAACCGGTTGACGTGACGATGGGTCATGTCAACGTTATCTGGCAAGGCGACGCCAACAGTCAGATCATCCGGGCCCTGCGCCACTGCACCGAGCCGACAACGCCGCTCAATGTGACCGGTCCCGAAACCATTGCAGTGCGGTGGTTGGCGGCCGCCTTTGGCGAGCGGTTCGGCAAGACACCCCGCATCGTCGGTGAAGAGGCGCCGATGGGATGGCTCACCAACCCGGCGCGAGCGCTCGGCCTATTCGGCTATCCTGTCGTTTCGCTCGACCGTATGGTCGACTGGGTCGCCGATTGGGTTAAGCGTGATATGCCCAACCTCGCCAAGCCCACCAAGTACGACTCGCGCGATGGACAGTATTGAGGAGCTGCGCCCGGTCAAACTCGACGCCACGCACATCTCCAGCGGTGTCGCGCTGTCGGCCGAAGCACACTGGAACCAGAACGC
>JAPUHN010000172.1 GCA_027297685.1 Alphaproteobacteria bacterium
GTGAAGCGGAACACGTCGCCGCCCGGCTTCTCGACATGGATTACCTCGGCGCCGAACTCGGCGAGCTTGGTGCCGATATAGGGTTGCGCGATGAGCTGCCCGGTGCCGACTACGCGGATGCCTTCCAATGGCCCAAACGCCGGCGTAACGCACGGTGTTTTCGGTCGCTCCAGACGGTTGATCCATTCCGGGATAGTGCTGCGGAGTTCCTCGATCTTGTCCTCGTCTTTGACGAGCCTTGGATCGTGCGGCATGTGCTTCTCTCCCCCCCGTAATTTGTCGGCGCTCCCTCAACCGCGGAGGCGACAGTAACTGCGCATATCGCCGCAATCGCCCGTCACGCTTACCAGGCTCGCCGGTTCCCGATAGCGATGTACAACCCGGAATACAAGCCGGGATACTTCGTATAGGTCCTCCTGAGACAATGAAGCGTGACTCAAAATAGCTCGCAGGGCAATCCAATCGCTTTTGGCGACGACGGTCGTGTCGCTACCATGGGATTGCAAACCGATTGGCGGTCGTCACGTCCAATAGTGCCGGTCACCCCGCCGCGTCGGCGTGGCGGTTGGCGGCGGCGAGAAAAGCATCGACGTCGGTGTCGCTGGTGTTGAACGAGGCGACCAGGCGGATCACGCCCTCGCCGCCCATCCGGTAGAAGCCGAAACCGTCGCCCTCCAGCGCGTCGATGATCGCCTCGGGCACGGCGGCGAACACCTCGTTGGCCTCGACCGGGTGGACCAGCCGCACCCCGGCGAGGGCGGTAAGCCCTGTGGCCAAACGGGCGGCGACGCGGTTGGCGGCGCGCGCGTTGGCGAGCCAAAGATCGTCGCTCAAATAGGCGTCGAGTTGGGCGCTGACGAAGCGCATCTTCGATAACAGATGGCCGCCGCGCTTGCGCGCCTCACCGAATTCGCGGGCGAGTTCGGGGCGGAAAAAGATCACCGCTTCGGCAGCCAGAGCGCCGTTCTTGGTGGCGCCAAAGCTCAGCACGTCGACCCCACAGCGCCAGGTCGCCGCGGCCGGGTTCAAACCTTGGTGGACCAGCGCGTTGGCGAACCGCGCGCCGTCCATGTGAACGCCCATGCCGTGGCCGTGGGCCACCTCGGCCAGGGCAGCCAGCTCGTCGGTGCTGTAGGCGGTGCCGGCCTCGGTAGCTTGCGAGAGGGTCAGCGCGGCGGGGCGGACGTTGTGGACCCCGTGGGGGCGGGCATCGGCCAGCAGCGCCGCCAGATCGTCCGCCACGATCTTGCCGTCAGGATTGCCGACGGTGACCATCTTGGCACCACCACTATAGAATTCGGGCGCGCCGCATTCATCGACATAGGCGTGGCTGCCAGGGTGGCAGTAGATCGCCCCATGGGGCGGCGTCAGCGCAGCCAGCGCCAGCGCGTTGGCCGCCGTGCCGGTGGCGACGGGAAAGACCGCGACTTCGGCCTCGAACAGTTCGGCGAATTTGGCTTCGACCCGCGCGGTCCATTCGTCGTCGCCGTAGGGCATCGCCGAAGTTTCGGCTGCTGCAGCCAGCGCGGCGACGATCTCGGGCGAGGCGCCGCTGACATTGTCGCTGGCGAAGTTGGCGTTACTGGCAAAGTTCGTCGGCATTCAACGCGCCACCGTGCTGATCACGTCGCCGGTGGTCAGGTCGACGATGTATATGCGCTCGCAGTCCGATGTGCTCTGGGTCCCGCCCTGGGGGTCCGTGGTACGCACCGCCAGGCGGTCGTCGTCGAGCTCCATGCCGGCGATTTCACAACCCGCCGGCAGCCCCAACGACAGTTTGTCGGCGATAGTGGCGATGTCGCTTTTGTCGCTAGGGCGATTGTCGGCAGGCTTGTTAAGGTTGAAGATGGCCCACACGACAGCCACCATGCCGACGAAAATTAACACCGCCATGACGATGACCAGTCCCTTCACCACGCGCACCGTGCGGCACCCCGTCTCGTTCGATCGGCCGGCAGTCTAAGGCGATGGCCGGCAAAGACAAAGCCGTCACCGGCAAAGAGATCACCGTGCGCGCGCCCGACGCGGCCGCCGGGCAGCGTCTCGACGCAGTGCTCGCCGAGGCAATCGAAGGGCTGTCGCGCTCGCGGCTCAAATCGCTGATTGTCGACGGCCACCTCAGCCAAGACGGCGTGGCGCTGCGCCAGCCATCGCGTAAGGTCGCGGCGGGAGAGCGTTTCACCTTGGCCGTGCCCGACGCGGCGCCGGCGATACCCGTGGGCCAGGATATTCCCTTGGAGATCCTTTACGAAGACGACGACTTGATCGTCATCGACAAGCCGGCGGGCCTGGTCGTCCACCCGGCGCCCGGCAACCCCGACCGCACCCTGGTCAACGCCCTGATCGGCCATTGCGGGCCGAGCCTGACGGGGATCGGCGGCGTGCGGCGGCCGGGCATCGTCCACCGCCTCGACAAGGACACCAGCGGCGTGATGGTGGCAGCGAAAACCGCCACCGCGCATGCCTCGCTGAGCGCCCAGTTCGCCGCGCGCTCGGTCGACCGCGCCTATTGCGCCATCGCCTTCGGTGTGCCGAAACCGCCGTCCGGCGATATTGAGACCTTGATCGGCCGCAGCCCGCGCAACCGCAAGAAAATGGCGGTGGTGACCCGCAACGGTAAATCGGCGCTAACCCATTACCGAACGGAACGGTCGCTGGGGCCGGCCCACGCGCCATTGGCGAGTTTGCTTACCTGCAAGCTGTCGACCGGGCGAACCCACCAGATACGCGTCCACCTGGCCCATATCGGCCACCCGCTGATCGGCGATCCGGTCTATGGAAGAGCGCCGAGTCGCCAGCGAAACCGACGCCGGGGAACAGTTTCGCCAGAAGCGCGCGCCGTCATGGCGGCGTTCCCGCGCCAGGCCCTGCACGCCTTTCGTTTGGGATTGGACCACCCAACGAACGGCGAACGGCTATTTTTTGAAACATTATTACCGAAAGACATAATAACGCTTATCGATAATTTAGAATCGCTACAGTAACTTGATTCAAGTCGTAGAAAAGCCATATTAAATTGAGATAAGAACAGGACACGCGATCGTCCAATGCAACGTCGACAGGCTTATTGAGATGTTGCGGCTGGCGAAATTTCATGCGTGCAGAGGGACAAGACCATGGCGACACCCAATCTTCCCAGTCTGACACCGGAAGGAAATCTCTCGCGGTACCTGCAGGATATCCGCAAGTTTCCCATGCTGTCCCACGAGGAGGAATTCATGCTGGCGAAACGCTGGCTCGACCACGACGACGTCGATGCCGCCCACAAGATGGTCACCAGCCACCTTCGCCTGGTCGCCAAGATCGCCATGGGTTATCGCGGCTACGGGCTGCCGCTGGCAGAAATGATTTCCGAGGGCAATGTCGGCCTGATGCAAGCGGTCAAGAAATTCGATCCCGATAAGGGCTTCCGGCTCGCCACCTACGCCATGTGGTGGATCCGCGCCGCCATGCAGGAATACATCCTGCACTCGTGGAGCCTGGTCAAAATGGGTACGACCGCGGCGCAGAAGAAGCTGTTCTTCAATCTGCGGCGGATGAAGGGTCGGTTGAAAGCGTTGGAAGAGGGCGACCTGTCGCCGGAGAATGTCGAGAAGATCGCCACCGAGCTCAACGTGGCCGAGTCCGATGTGGTGTCGATGAACCGGCGCCTCGCCGGGCCCGACAGCTCCCTAAACGCGCCGCTGCGCGCCGATGGCGACGGCGATAGCGAATGGATGGACTGGTTGGTCGACGAATCGGACTCGCAAGAGGTGTTGCTTGCCGAACAGGACGAACTGGAAAAACGCCGCGAAATGTTGACGACCTCGATGTCGGCGCTCAACGAACGCGAGCGCCACATTCTGACGGAACGGCGCCTGAAGGAAAGCCCGATGACGCTGGAACAGCTGTCGAAGGTATACGACATTAGCCGCGAACGCGTGCGCCAGATAGAAGTGCGGGCGTTCGAAAAATTGCAGAAGGCGATCCGCAACCTGGCGAAGGAACAGCGGCTCGCCCTTTCCTAGTTCGGTCGGTTACTGCTCTAGACTGGACCGCCGCTCACCCTTCGAGACGAGCCTTCGGGCCGGCCACGTCCTCGCCCCAAACTTCGATCAGTTGGCGTTGTTCTTTGCGCAGCGCCTGAATCCGGCTGTCAGTGATAACCCCGAGGACGATTGCGGCCGCCGGCGGCAAAGCCAAGACCAGTACCCATCCCACGGCGGCGGCGCCGTAAATCACGACCAGCACGAAGACATTAGAGACCAATTCCAGTGCTCGGCTGAACGATGCCGCGCCCAAGACAAAATCGACCAGAGTGGGGCTGAGGCCAGCAAAATTCATCGCTGCCACAGAGATTGATGCAAATTTTTGCGGGTCGCGATCGATAAATATCGCCACCGCCGTCGGCGCCATCCCAACGAACAAAATGATCAGTGCCGACGGCGCTGTCACCAACAAACCGATTGCCACGACACTGAACACCAGCGCCAGCGAATGAAGGCCGCCGCGGCTGCCAGCGGGGCGACGGGGTGGTGGGTTATTTTTCTTTTTCGCCACGTTCAGCCCAATCCCGCAAGTACGACCATCACCACCACTGCCGCACCGACACAGGTGGACAGATATGCCGCGACCTTTCGGCCCACCATCAGCGAGCGATCGGCAGTCCGCTCGCGCGCGTCCTCCTGGACATGCACCTGACGCTCGCACTCTCGGTAGTTGCGCCTGGCCTGGTCAAACCTCTTTTTGTCGGCGTTCAGCGTTTTCCGGTTGGCTATAATGCCCAATAGTTCGGGCAGTTTTCCGGTCGGAGCAGCTCGCTCGGCGGCGCCGTGCAGACGCTGGCGCAGGTCGATGTTGCGGTAGGGCGCAAGAAGGATATCGAGATGGTTAACAATCAACGCCGCAAGATTAGGAAGCTCCCGTGGCCCGTGCTTGAATTGCACCGCAGCGAATATTTTGAGCTGCGCGAGTAGGGCTTCTTCACCGCTGCGCGCGGCGGAAAATTCCTTCAACTCACTGTCGATACTACCGGAATATCGGGCTCCTAAAAATGCTGTGACGTGCCGATCGAGCTGTTGCTCACCCTTCTTGGCACCGGCATCGAGCGTTTCCATTAACTCGCGAATATGCACCACACTCGCGTGTTTAAAACGGGGACTCTGGCAGGCCAGCCCCTTGTTCAAGTCGTAGATGCCCCGTTCGATCCCAAAACCCGGCCCCGATTTTCCCAAATATGTGAGTAATTTTTCGGCATCGCTTTTTCCAATCACTGCCACCGAGCTGGATCTTGATTGGTGTTCAAGCCAAAATTCCATCAATTGCGACGAGATCATTTCGCTGAACGCGGCGGACATGTCTGTGTCGTCTGCCGTCAAAGCGGCCATTGCGCAGAGCCCATCGGGCATAATGCTCAGGCCACGGAAGCGCAAGGGTCCTTCGGGATCCAGCGCAATTATTGTCCGCGCCAGCAGTAGATCATCGCTAATCATTCGCGGCCCGCTGCTGCCGCTATGACGGCAAGCGACTATCTGTTGGGAAAGATCGCGGTCCTCGATGCTACGTTCGGCCCAACGTTCGACCGCATCAGTCAACACGACCTCGCGAGCGGCTTGCCAGTTCTTGCCAAAAGCCAACGCCAACGCGCGCCTGGTGTGATGACGCCCGTTTGCAAACTCGAACCCGCGATCTGCCCGCACCATGGTAATTGGAGTGGCTTGGACCGCGACGCCGGAGTCGACCCACCGCGACAAGTCCTCGATGGTCCAGCGATCGCTCGGGCGATCGTGCATCAAGGAACGAATAACCGGCGCCAATTCGCCTGGTGGCTTGTGGTCCTTAGTCAGTGCGGCGTAACTGCCCATCACCACGCGCCGGGCCAACAAGGTTTCAGGATCGACATGAGCAACGGGGTTCCTCCCGAGCACCAAAAATAGCGCTGTTACACCCAGCGCGAATAGATCGTCGGCGCTATCGCCATATCCGCGTCCGGCCGGCGGACACATCGCCCTTTCGATAGGCTCGAACATCGATGGCTGGTTGAACCCGGCAGGCGTGCTGTAAAACTCACCGACTGTGATCGGCCCGTCGCTGCCGGCGCGAAAAAGGTTTGTTGGCCTGATGTTTCGGTGAACCAGCCGTTGGTCAGCGAGAGCGGACAACAACGCCACCATTGGCACGATCAAATTCTTGGTGATATCCGGTACCTTCAGGGGCCGAATTTGACCGTCGATTGAGGGCATCAATGGTTCGCCGGGAGGCCGCTGGAGAAGCAGCATGGTTTCACGGCGCTGCGTGTGTGGCCAATCGACACTGCCCCATTGCACCGGTTTTACGACCGAAACATCGCCCAAATCGCGCGCCTGCCCGAATACATTCAAGCGAAACGGTATCAGCGGATCGGTAATCAGCGCATACATTTGCTGCGACGCGTCATTTCTATCGATCGCAACGAATGCTTGGACGCTGAATGTGGATAGGCCGGGCAACGGTTGATCGGGCCGCACATCGCACCGTCCGTCCAGTGCCGAAACGCCACGTCCAACCGCGTCATCGGCATAGGACGAACCCGTCTCTGCCGATCGCTCTTCTATCTCGTGTTCAAACGCCAGGTCGGCCATTCAAACACCGCCCCTATGGTTCAGCGTGCCGTCGGGCCGCCTAATGGTCCTACATTAACGGGGAGGGAGGTAATGTTCGGTTAACGGGGAAGTGGAATTTCCTCAAAGGCTTAGGATCGTTTCGCGGTCTAACGTCTGCCCTTTTAACCGACACATTTCTGCGAGTTTCCGGCGTCGAGTCTAACGCGCCGTTCGCTCCCTACAGGCAAGAGAACGCCCCCGACGGGGGCTGTCGAGGGCGCAATTCTTCGGGCCGGTCTGTGGCTGCAGACCCGTGCCCCATCCACATGAATATTAGCAACGATGAATTTACGCCGAAGTTGATTCGTCGTCAATATTCTTTGGATGCGATGTGCAGCCGCCCGCCTGAGCAGACGCGGGCTACCAACTGCTCTATGCCCGGCGCGAACTTACCCGCAGGTAGCGGGGTTCCGAGCGCCCGATTGTTTAATGCGAACTGAGGGACAACTACGCCGGTCGGGAAACCGACCAAATGCCCAAATTATTTGAGCACTTATTAGATCAATTTAGTCGCCAGCCCAGCAGAAGGCACAGGTCTTGGAACGGCCAACAAGATGGCGGAGGCAGCGGACTGGTCCCACGATATAGGGACAGCGTAGGTATACCGGGCTGTAAAGCATTTCCCAGAACCGCTCGCCTTCCAGGCAACTACTGGCAGGGCAGGGATAGCGGAAAGCGAAGTATTGCCCAATTTTAAGGTTAGCTAGAAAGACATCAACCATCGCCGAATTCCTCGGACAAGCGGACCAATACCCGAGCCAGACTGTAGCGCTCAAATCCCGTTCGGCAAGGCGGCCGAATGAATCACCACCGACCCCTTTTCCACGACAGAACGGCAGAAGCGATGATCGAACTCAACGTCCGCTGGCGGGTGCGGCTAGATGACCCCGGACAATGGATTTTAGAGCGGCGCGAGAGGCGCCCAACAAAAAAGAGCGATGGGTACACGGGTAGGTCTTACTGCACCCAGCGCCGCACTCTTTTGCGCGAAATAGGGGATCACGCCGGTGAGGTTGACCCCACTGCTCTTCGACACGTCGAGGCGTTGCCGGAGAAGTTCCCCTATCGAACCGCAGTTTTCCCGCAAGTGGAGTTAAGACGCGCCGCTTAGTCGATACTGGCCGTTAATTCACTTGATCGGTTCCAACGTCTGCGTTGCGCCGCGGCAATCGCTAAGCGGCCAGCTTTGGTCCGTGGGCCGGTCGACAGGCCGCCGTGATGACGACACTTGCCATTGCTGAGCGCCTTGGCTTCACAGGAGGTCCCCTTGCGAGTTTTGGCCCCACAATATTGCTTCAACCGCA
>JAPUHN010000173.1 GCA_027297685.1 Alphaproteobacteria bacterium
GGCCTCGGCGATGATCGTCTTAGGCCTGACCCGACCGGGCGGCAAACGCAGGGTTACCCTTGTGCCTTCGCCAGGCGTACTTTGCAGATCCAGCGTGCCGCCGTGCAATTCGACAAACGATTTGACCAACGGCAGCCCCAGGCCCGTGCCCTGATGCGAACGCGTCAGAACATTCTCGGCCTGGCCGAACGGTGTCAGCACGTGACCAATGTGTTCGGGAGCAATACCGATACCGGTATCGGTTACCGATAGCACGTAGTCGAAACCGGGCTGCGCGCCGGCACGCACGGTAATTTCGCCGCCCGCCGGTGTAAACTTGATAGCATTCGACAACAGGTTTAACAGGCCCCGTTTCAAAAGCTGCTGGTCACCGTAAAGGTCCGGCAGGTTGGGCGCCGCCGCGATCTGCACCTTGACGTTCGCCTGCTCGGCGCGCTCGCGCAAAAGCCGAATACACTCCCTGATCAATGCCCGCACATCGATCAACTCTTCCGAAAGTTCTGCGGCGCCCGCTTCGATCTTCGACAGATCGAGAATGTCGTTGATGACCCCCAGCAAATGCCTGCCGCCGTTCTGAATATCACGCATGTATTCGCGGTAACTCTCATTGCCGAGCGGCCCGTGGGGCTCGCTCAGCATGAAATCCGAGAAGCCGAGAATGGCGTTGAGCGGTGTACGCAGTTCGTGGCTCATATGGGCCAGAAATTCGCTTTTCATGCGGTTGGCCGATTCCGCCTGTTCGCGCGCGTTGTTCAGTTCGACCTTGTGGGCCTCGGTCTCGGTCAGCATTTCGTTGAATGCGTCTACCAGATTACCGAGTTCGTCGCGGCCGTATTTTTGCGCACGCAGCGAATAGTCGTGCTCGCGCGATACCGACCGCATGGTGTCTAGCAGGCCAAAAATCGGGTGGGTGACTTGACGCTGCAGGCGCGCGGCGAGCCACCAGGCCAACACGATCGACAACAGAATAATTACCGCGACAACCGATAAGTAGGTGACGATGGTGGCGCCGATTTGGTCAAGGTTCGAACGGATGAACAAGCCACCGATAATATCGCCGTCGAGACGAATAGGTCCAAACAGATCGACCGATCGCGGGCTCCAGACAAACTTGAACGGCGGATCGCCCTCGGCCGAAAACCCAGCCAGGATTTCTGGCAGAAGTTCTTCGTCCGTCAAGCCAGTGCTCCATGGCCCGGGGTCCGTTTGTCTCTCGTTTTCTACCGCGCTGGTAAGAGCCGTGTGATGGGCGAACACATGCCCATCTGGCGTAAAGATCGTAGCAGTATCGATGTTCGGCCGTGCACCCAGGGCCGCAAGCGTTTCACGCGCGGCGGCCGGATCGCCAAACAGGATCGCCGCGGTCGAGTTGCTGCTGGTGATTTGAGCAATCGCGGTCAGTTCCTGCACCAGCGCGCGCCGGTAGTTGTTGATCTCCAGTCCGACGAAGACCAAAGACGCGATCACAACGACAATAGTCGTCGTCAGCACCGAGGTTGCGGTGAACTTGTGACGAACAGAAAGATTACGGATCATTTTTGGGCATGACGTTAATATGTGCAGTCTGCGTGTCGACCGTAACGGCGAGACGCAGCAGCTTGGAGCTGAGCTTCACACCTGCCTGACCCGCAGCGTCGATGTTGACTTCGAGGCGGCTGCGATCGTCCACTTCGGTCAAACCGACAATGCCACCGGCAGAGGCGAAATGATTGAAATCGGCAACGGTCAGGACAGGCCGTCTGGAAACGGCGTCCAAAATTTCAGCCAGCCGGTGTTCTTCCGAAGCGCTGACGAAAAGCACATGGCAGGCGGCGGCATATTCGACCTCCGCGAACGCAGTGATAGCAAGTTTTCTAGCGCCGATGCGCTTGCCGTGTAGTGATTCGAGCGCGGGACCGAACGGATCGTGGCCGAGAATGCAAATCCGCAACGGCGCATCGGCGGCGCTGAAGGCGGTGTCCGGCCAGGTAGCGAATTTAGCCAGATTATAAAGGATCGCCGCCTTGATTAGATATTCACGTGAGATTTGCGTCCGCTGCAAATTGGTGGATTGGACGGCGTTGGCGACCGCCGCTGGAGTAGCCGGTTCAGCACGTGCAGAAGGGGTGAACCACAAGGCAGCCACACTGGCAGCGACCGCCACTAACAAAGAACGGTTTAGCGCACGCAAAATTGTCGCCGCGATTCCGGTCGGCAGGCCAGCATTGTCCATTTTTGCGTACATACCAATCACAGCAAAATGTTGGCGTTTACTGTGATGACTGGGTCGACAACCAGCGTCGCCGTCTGGGGCCCGACAGTTTGTGTGTAAATTTGATTGCCATTGCTGTCGATACCGCCGTCGGTCCAGCCGTTGCTTGCGAAGAGTCGATCGCCGACAGCGCCGGTGATCGTCAACGTATTACCGTTGTCGGTCATATCGAGAACGTTCTGGGCGGTCAGGGTCAGATCGTTGGCGCTGGGATCGCTCAGCAAATCGACCACTTCGAGATCCGACATCGTGCCACCGAACATTGTGAAGTCGGCATCGCTTCCCCCATCGACCCGCAACGTGTCGGTACCGCCTTTGCCGTCAATCGACGAATCCGCGGCATCCCAAACCAAAATATCGTCACCAAGTCCGCCATCGAGCCGGTCGCTGCCGGCACCGCCATCGAGGATATCGTTGCCGGCTAAGCCGTGGAGGAAATCGGTACCAGCCGTACCGTTAAGAACGTCGTCACCTGCGGTTCCGTTGATCACGTTTATGCCGCCGCCGCTGCCGCTCTCGGTCCCACTCTCCTCCAGGGGCGGCGTACCGGTACCGCCCAAATCGCCGAAGACACCGTCATTGTCGAACTCTCCATCGTGAAGGGGAAAGCTCAGACCGATAAATTCGGCATCGAATTGGCCGCCACTTGCAGCATTTGCGTTATTCGTTTCAGCCTGTTCGGTAAACGATTGTGGGTCTATGAACGAGAGGACGCCGACGGCGTCGAAAGACGGGTCTGAACTATCCTCCTCCGGGACCGGGCTTTCGTCTTCGCTATTGGTGTCATTGGGATCCTGGGGTTCGGGCTCACTCGTTTCAACCTGACGGAACGCCGACTGTATGACTTCGCCCACGGTCGGCAAATTGACACTGCTCAGATGAAGTCCAAGCAATCGCCCGAGATCCACCGTCGTCAGATCGGCTGGCAAATCATAACCATGGATTGAAGGAGCCGGCAGATCATCATCGTGGAATGACGGCGCCGGCAAATCATCGTCGTGAAACGAGGGAAAGGAATCTTCTGAGAACAGGGCCGGACTTGAGAAAACGCCACTGGCGTCGAGTGGCAGCTCTAGAAGGCGATCCAGCCCCAGCAAGGTTAAATCCGCCCGCACTCCGTCGGCGGCCGCAACATCGAGGCTCGCCGTATTCGTGCCGGCCTGATTTGCCGCCGGTTGCAGGCCGTCAAAGCCCGACCGCTCGCTCGCTACCAAGACGAGCCCACCGGGGAGGCTAGGGTCTACTGGTGTCTCCATTTTCAGTTATCCTGGCTCGACATTTGCCGTCGAACTTAAATAACTGAACGATTATTGTAGTCAATAACTTATTACTACAGATATTATAAAGTATTATAAGGATAAAAAATTTATTATATTATACTATAATACGAAATATGTTGGATTTCTGGCGTTTCTTTGGCGTTTTACACTTAACATCTTCGACACGAGTTTGGCTTCAATCACCCTGAGGTATGCAGATGCATTTTATACGAAATTTCTTATTCGCGAATTTCGGCCCATCGCCGGCAGGTGCATCAAAACGACGACCGGCTTTCCTGTCCTCTAGGCGGGAAACGCCGCTGCGGGTGTGTTTCGGCGCTCGGCAGTTTGGCCCATCGCCGGGCTGACCGGTCCGGTCTGGACCTGCTCACGCGCCGGCACCTTAGCCACAGCAGCCCTGGGAATAGACCGTAGGCGCACCCGCGTTGCCGGCAGTCGAATAGTGACCTGAGTGCCGTCGCCTAACCTGCTTTTAAGGTCCAGTTTGCCGCCATGCATTTCGACAAAAGACTTAACCAACGGCAGCCCCAGCCCCGTACCGTCGTGGGACCGTTTGAAAACATTTTCAGCCTGACCGAACGGGGTCATAACGTGGTCCATATGTTCAGTCGCTATTCCAATGCCAGTGTCGGTGACCTCCAGAAGGAAGTCGCATCCCGGTTGTACCCCCGCCCGCACACATACTTCACCGCCGGCCGGTGTAAATTTGATGGCGTTGGACAATAGGTTCAATAGGCTGCGTTTTAGAAACTGTTCATCGCCATAAAGATTAGGCAAACCCGGCATCATCTCAACTTGCAGGTCGACTTCGGCACTTTCTGCGCGGGCGCTGAGCAGTCGAACACATTCCTCAATGAGCGCTTCGCTATCTATTACCGCTTCGCTTAGCGTCGCGGTGCCAGACTCGATTTTTGAAAGATCGAGAATATCGTTGATGACCTCCAGCAGGTGCTTACCGCCGTGTTGAATGTCTTGCATATAGTCGTGATAATTTTCATGACCGAGCGGCCCCAGAGGCTCGCTCAGCATGAAATCGGAGAAACCGAGAATTGCATTCAATGGCGTTCGTAGCTCATGGCTCATATGGGCGAGGAAATCGCTTTTCATGCGGCTCGCCGATTCCGCTTCCTGGCGCGCCAAGTTGAGCTCAAGCTTATGGACTTCGGTCTCGGCCAGCATATGGTTGAACCCGTCAACCAGCGCCCCCAGCTCATCGTTGCCGTACTTTTTAGCCCGAAGCGAATAGTTACGATCACTCGAGACCGATTGCATTGTCTCCAGCAAGCCATGGATCGGTCTGGTCACCTGCTTCTGCAGGCGCACGGCAAGCCCCCAAGCTAACACCACTGCCATCGCGATAATCAATAAGACCGCGCCGAGGTAGGTTTCAATGGTGGCATAAATTTGCGCCAGGCTGGAACGTATATGGATTGCGCCGACCATTTCACTGTCGAAACGCACGGGACCATACAGCTCGACCGAGCGAAGCGACCAAGTGAAAGAATAGGGAGTTTCGCTGCCCGAGTCGGTGTTCGCGCCAAAATCTGGACCCAGTTCCCGCTTCCAGTCAATCTCCCCGGCCGGTGCGCCGAAGCGGGCGAACTGGCGGCCATCGAGTGTGTAGAGCGAGGCGGACTCGATGTTCGGCCGTGCGCCCAGCGCATCGAGCGTTTCTTTAGCTGCTGCCCAATCGTTGAAGAGAATTGCGGCAGTGGAGTTGCTGCCTGTGATCTGCGCAATGGCCGTCAACTCTTGCACCAGAGCCCGCCGGTAGTTGTTGATCTCGAGCGCGACGAATAACGCCGACGCCAGCACCAAAACGATGGTCGTCGTCATCACGGCGATCGCCGTCACCTTGTAGCTTACTGGCAAATTGGCGAGCATTTTACCGGCCCGGGCGCTGCGCTGCTTGGGTGCTAACCGTGTTGGCCAGACGCAGCAATTTTGAGCTCAACTTCAGGCCCGCTTGTTCCGCAGCTCCAAGATTGATTTCGATACGGCTGCGGTTGTCGACTTCCTTCAGTGCGATAATGCCGCCAGAGTTGGCAAACCGCCCCATATCGGCAACCGTAAGGATCGGCAGTTTGCCGACATAATCGAGGATCGTCGTCAGCCTCTGCTCTTCAGACGCGCTGACGAACAAGATATGGCACTGCGGCGCATCTTCGATCGCTTCGATGCGGGCAGTGGCGAGGGAGCGGCCACGAACCCGCTTGCCGTTCAGAGAATCCAGCGCGGCGCCAAACGGATCGTCGCCCAGGACGCAAACGCGCAACGGCGCACCCGCATAACTGAAAGCAGATTCCGGCCAGGACGCGAACTTGGCGAAGTTGAACAGGATCGCTGCTTTAATTAGATATTCACGGTTGATTTTCGTCTCTGTTGTTTGCGCTCCACCACCGGTCTCGGGCGGGATGCTGGCTTTCTGCGCAACGGTCGAGCTGTCTGGCAGGCTCGCCGATGTCGATGCACTGTCCGCACGCGCGGCTGGAGCCGCCGCAAGGGCGATCATGCCGCCGGCAAGGCCGGCGAACGCGAGGCTGCGAAGGTTCGCGGCGATGGTGGTCGTGATTTGCATATGGTGTTTTTTGATAGCCATGATCGTTACACCAAAACCACCACGTCGGTATCGACTACCAACGTCGCCGAGTTTGGGCCGCTACCTTGGGTGTAGATGTGGTAACCGCTACCGTCGATGCCATCGTCACTCCAACCGGCGCCAGTGTGGAGGGTGTCGTTGCTGTCGCCGAAAATTGCCAGCGTGTCGGCATTGTCGGTCATGTCGAGAACATCTTGGTATGACAGCGTAAGAATGTTGCCGCTGGCATCTGTCTCCAGATCGATCTGATCGATCCCGGTAATCGAGCCAGCGAAGATAGTGATATTGACATCATCGCCACCAACGGCGCGCAGAGTATCGGTATTACCGCCACCGTCGATGTTGAGGTCGTCGAAATCCCACACCAGAATGTCGGCACCACCGCCACCATCGAGGTCATCAGAGTCGGCGCCACCATCGAGTAAATCTCTACCGCCACCGCCGCTTAGCGTATCGTCACCCGCGCCGCCTTCCAGCGTGTCGTTACCACCGAGGCCACTGATCTCATCGTCGTCAGCGCCACCGAAGAGCAAATCATCACCGTCACCGCCATCAATCGTGTCATCGCCGCCGAGGCCGTCGATTGTATCGTCACCGCCCATTCCGTGAAGATCGTCAGGTCCCGGAGTGCCGACGATCATGTCGACGCCACCGCCACCGCTCATAACCAACCCCTCAGGCGCCGCGATCGGAACATTCGCGCTGCCAGCATCTGGCGCGATATCGACCGAAGGAAGATCTTCGCTTGAGGGTGTGTTGCCGAATGGGGCGCCATTACTGAAACCAAACGAGCTGTTGCCTGGCCCATCGGTTGAGTCGCTGTTCGACACAAATGTCGACGCCGAATTTGCCGGCGGCACTGTCGGTGAAGCATTGGCAGGAGTAGTTGCCGGAACCGGCGTCGGAACTACTGGCACGGTATCGGCGGAAGGCGCCACATCGGCAGGTGTAATGAGAGCCGGAAGCTCGCCACCGCCGGGGAACGAAATACCAGCCAGGACAATCGCACTTGCGCCGTTTCCAGAGTTACCGCCGGCCTGGCTGTTTGCGCTGCCACCGCCATTGTTGCTCGAATTGCCACCGGCCTGGCTGTTTGCGCTGCCGCCGCCATTGTTGCCCGAATTACCGCCGGCATTGCCATTCGAGGCGACTTCGGCGTTCGCACCATTACCCTGTCCATTGTTGGAACCAGGACCATTACCTTGGCCATTGCCGGAA
>JAPUHN010000174.1 GCA_027297685.1 Alphaproteobacteria bacterium
CTCCAGGAACAGTTGCAAATGACTCCTGAATCCAGCGATGCGCTACAATGTATTCGGATAAGCAGGCGGGGGTGGGGGAGGGAGAGCGGCCAAGCAACCCATCGCTAACGCCGCTCCTGCGCCCCTCTAGCGCCGCCTGACGGCATTGTAAAATACGGCTGCGCATTTGATTTCCAGAAATTTTGGGATACCCGCGATGACCGGCCGCGCGTGGGCAAAAAATTTCGGGCTGAAAAATTTTCGGCAACTCGGCTCTTGTTTGAAGCGTGGCAGGGTGGGACCCATCGGCCGCCCCCTGCCCCCTGGGGGTGTGCCGAATTGCTCTTGCCGACTGTTTTAGAGGCCGATCGGCTCGGTCTATCGCGGGTCTGCTTTCCACGCCGGCCTTCCCATAGTTCACCTGTCCCTCCTGCCGGTCGATGCTGGCCGGTGGCCGCGAAACCGCGCCCCGTGATTGCCATCTGATTGCTAGGCAAGAAAAGGGCTTAGCCGTTTCCAGCTAAGCCCTTGTTTTAAATGGTGGAGCCGGACGGTCTCGAACCGACGACCTCTACAATGCCATTGTAGCGCTCTCCCAACTGAGCTACGGCCCCATCTTACGTTGCGGTGGCGACGATACCCGCTCGGGCATCGAGCGCAAGCGATAATTCACCCGTTAAATTCCTTAACTAGGTGCTTTCCTCATTTATGTCTTTGGGCACGACCGGAACATCGCTGTTGTCGTCCGCCAGGTCCGAGGTGTCTTCGATTGCGACATTATCATCATCATCATCGTCGTCATCGACGGCGCTGTCGTCGGCCAACGCGGCCAACTCCTTATCCACATCCTCGCCGTTCGCGGCCGCCGGCTTTTCGACGACCACCGGGGTCGCTTCGACCGGCGCGCGCACTCGCCGCGGACGAAAGATGGTCTCCACGTCAAATTTGACACCGCAGCTCGGGCACAAGATTGGAGTCTTGCGCATATCGTAGAACCGAGTACCACAGGCTAGGCAGGCCCGCTTTACGCCCCATTCCGGTTTAGCCACTGTTTATCCTCCGCCGGGTTAAGCGCTGCCGTGTGCCACGATTGCCGCCGCCTGTCAAAAGCAAAAACACATATGGCGCACTTTAGTGGTGCCACTCGGTTGTTGCCGACACGCAACACCGATAGCCGACCCGCGGCGTTTGTGCTATGGCACCCCGCCAACGAGATCGTCCATGACACAACCGAAAAACACAGCGAACGGCAAGCTTACCGCCCGGCGCGGCGGCCCCTTGCAGGGCAGTTTGACTGCGCCCGGCGACAAGTCGATTTCGCACCGTGCCCTCATGCTGGCGGCGCTCGCGGTGGGTGAAACGGCGATTACCGGGCTGCTCGAAGGCGACGACGTTCGTCACACGGCGGCGGCTCTAAGGCACCTTGGCGTCACCGTGGTCCGCGACAATCCGGGCGCATGGCGGATCAACGGCGTCGGCGTCGGCGGTCTGCTGCCACCGGACACCGTGATCGAGTTGGGAAACTCCGGTACCGCGGCACGCCTGCTGTGCGGTCTGCTCGCCGGACATGGCTTTTCGGCGGTGCTGACCGGCGACGCCTCCCTGCGCAGTCGGCCGATGGGCCGAGTCATCGCACCGTTGACGGCGATGGGCGCGACGTTTCAGGCCGAAGGCGGCGACCGCATGCCGCTCACCATTACCGGCAACGACAATCTGCGGCCCACGGCCTACACCTTGCCGGTGGCCTCGGCTCAGGTGAAATCGGCGATTCTGTTGGCCGGTCTGCATGCGCCGGGCGAGACCAGCGTTGTCGAGCCGACACCGACGCGCGATCACACCGAGCGTATGCTTGGCCATTTCGGTGCCGAAGTCCGCGTCGAAGATGCCGGTTTGGGAAACGATTCGGGGGCGGGGCGCCGGATCACCATTACTGGCCAGCCCGAGTTGGCGCCGGCCGCGATTGCGGTGCCGGCAGATCCCAGTTCGGCGGCTTTTCCCGCGGTGGCCGCGCTTCTCGTCGAGGGTTCGGAAATCACCTTGCCCGGCATCTGCACTAATCCGACGCGGACCGGCCTCTATACGACCCTCGCCGAAATGGGCGCCGCGTTGACGTGGACTGATGAGCGCGAGCAAGGCGGCGAGCCGGTCGCCGATCTGGTGGTGCGCGCCAGCTCGCTTACCGGGGTCGAGGTGCCGTCCGAGCGTGCGCCGTCGATGATCGACGAATACCCTGTGCTGGCGATGGCGGCGGCCTGCGCCGAGGGCGTCACCGTATTCCAGGGCGTCGAGGAACTGCGCCACAAGGAAAGCGACCGCCTGGCCGCCGTCGCCGCGGGATTGGCGGCGTGCGGTGTTGCCGTTGAGGAAGGTCCCGACAGCTTGACCATTCACGGCAGCGGTGGACGACCAAACGGTGGAGCCGCTATCGAAGCGGCGTTAGATCACCGCATTGCCATGAGCTTTTTGGTGCTTGGCCTGGCCAGCGAGAAGCCGATTTCGATCGACGATGGCAGTTCGATCGAAACCAGTTTTCCCGATTTCGCAGGGGCGATGGGCACGCTCGGCGCCGATATAGGACCCGATGCCTAGGGTGCCGGCGCCATGATTATCGCCATCGACGGCCCCGCCGCCGCCGGTAAAGGCACCTTGGCGAGGCGCCTGGCGGGGCATTTCAACCTGGCGTTTCTCGATACTGGACGGCTCTATCGCGCTGTCGGCTATGCGATATTGCAAGCCGGTAACGACCCGAATGACCCGGAAATCGCCGTCGCCGCGGCGCGTGCGCTCGATCCGGAAAATGTGGTTGCCGGCGATTTGTACACAGAACAGGTCGCCGAGACAGCCTCGGTGGTGGCCGCCATCGCCGACGTTCGCAAGGAATTGCTGACCTTTCAGCGAAATTTTGCGTACCATCCGCCGGGCGGCAAAAATGGCGCCGTGCTCGATGGACGCGATATCGCCAGCGTCGTTTGCCCCGACGCCACGCACAAATTCTTCGTCACCGCCAGCGCAAAAGTCCGTGCCAGGCGGCGTTTTAAAGAGTTGCAGGAAAACGGCGTGGAGAGTACATATGCCGCCGTCCTGGCTGATATTGAGCAACGGGATCAAAGAGATCGCACGCGGAAGGTTTCTCCGCTGAAGTCGGTCGATGCCCGTGTGATTGACACCTCCGGTAAAACGCCTGACGCGGTCTTCGAAGAAGCGTTGGCCCACATCGAAGGTGAGCAATCTAAATAACGTTGGTCGCGACGATAGCGTTTTCGCCGCTGGTATGTCCGGATCGTCCGGGCAGGCGCCGAAAACGGCAAGACCGCCGGAGCCAACCGGCTGGCAGGATTATGCATAGAGTTAAAGGACCCACACACAAATGACCGATACCGCCGCTACACCAGAAGGTACGCCCGCAACCGAAGACTTCGCCGCAATGCTCGAAGAGAGCTTCGGAGGAAATCGTTCGCTCGAACGCACCGTCGTCAAAGGCATCGTCATCGCCATCGAAAATGACGCCGCGCTGATCGATGTCGGATTGAAGTCGGAAGGCCGCGTTTCGCTGAAGGAATTTGCGCCGCCAGGGCAAGCCGCAGACCTCAGTGTCGGCGATCAGGTCGAGGTATTCGTCGAGCGCTTCGAAGATTCGAACGGTGAGGCGGTTCTGAGCCGCGAAAAGGCGCGCCGCGAAGAAGCCTGGGAAATACTCGAGAAAGCCTTCGAGAACACCGAACGGGTGAGTGGATCGATTTTCGGGCGGGTCAAGGGCGGATTTACCGTCGATTTGTCAGGCGCCGTCGCCTTCTTGCCGGGTAGCCAGGTCGATATTCGCCCGGTGCGCGATGTCAGCCCGCTCATGGGCACCCCGCAACCCTTCATGATCCTCAAAATGGATCGCAGCCGAGGCAATATTGTGGTTTCGCGCCGCGCCGTGCTGGAGGAAACCCGTGCCGCAGAGCGCACAGAATTGGTGGCCAACCTGCGCGAAGGCCAGGTCTTGCCGGGCGTGGTGAAAAACATCACCGACTACGGCGCCTTCGTCGATCTCGGCGGTGTCGACGGATTGCTGCACGTCACCGACATTTCCTGGCGGCGCATCAACCATCCCTCCGAGGCGTTGCAAGTCGGCCAAACGGTTCAGGTCCAGGTCATCCGGTTCAACCCCGAGACCCAGCGTATCAGCCTGGGCATGAAGCAGCTCGAAGACGACCCGTGGGATGCCGTGGAAGCGAAGTATCCGGTCAGTAACAGGTTCACCGGCCGGGTCACCAACATCACCGACTACGGCGCCTTCGTCGAGCTGGAGGCCGGCATCGAGGGTCTGGTCCACGTATCGGAAATGAGCTGGACGAAAAAGAACATCCATCCGGGCAAAATCGTTTCGACCTCGCAAGAGGTCGAAGTGGTGGTGCTCGATGTCGATCCCAACAAACGGCGCATCAGTCTCGGGCTCAAGCAGACCATGGACAACCCATGGGACAGCTTTGCCGAGACCTTCCAGACCGGCAACGAGGTCGAAGGCGAAATCCGCAATATCACCGAGTTTGGGCTGTTCGTTGGGTTGCCCGGCGAAATCGACGGCATGGTCCATCTGTCGGATATCTCGTGGGACCAATCGGGCGAGCAAGCCCTGGAAAGTTACACCAAGGGCGACACGGTCAAGGTCAAGGTGCTCGATGTCGATGTCGAAAAGGAACGAATCTCGCTGGGCATCAAACAGCTCAGCGAGGATCCTTTCGCAGCGGCCGGTGGTTCCATAAAGAAGGGTGCCATCGTTACCGCCACCATCTCGGAGGTGAACGATGGCGGTATCGAAGTGAAGACCAGCGGCGGCCTCACCACCTTCATCCGCCGCTCCGATCTGTCGCGTGACCGTTCCGAACAACGCCCCGACCGGTTTGCCGTTGGCGAAAAGGTCGATGCCAAGGTCATGAATTTCGACGCTTCCTCCCGCCGCATCTCTTTGTCGATCAAAGCCAAGGAGATCGACGAGGAGAAGCAGGCGATGAAGCAGTATGGGTCGTCGGATAGCGGCGCGTCTCTGGGCGATATATTGGGCGCCGCACTACGCGAAAAAGAACAGCAATCCGCCGATGGTGCGGACGAAGAAGTGGTGGAAGAAGAACCCGCTGCTGAAGAGACAGCGGCTGAGGGCGAACCGGCCGAGGAAGAGCAACCAGCCGAAGAGACCGCCGAACCGGCAGAAGAGGAGCCCGCTGCTGAAGAGACAGCGGCTGAAAGCGAGCCGGTCGAGGAAGAGCAACCTGCTGAAGAGACTGCCGAACCGGCAGAAGAGGAGCCCGCTGCTGAAGAGACAGCGGCTGAAAGCGAGCCGGTCGAGGAAGAGCAATCTGCCGAAGAGACCGCCGAACCGGCGGAAGAGGCGAGCGAGAGCAAGAAAAAATCGACCGATAAGTCGTAACCTTCGACCGACCGGAGGATGAATGTCGTTTGACCCCGATGCCCTGATAGACCGCCGCCGTCTCAAACGAAAACTGCGGTGGTGGCAAGCGGCCACCTTGGTCGCCGTGGCGCTCACGATTGTTGCCAGCCTGCAGGCAAGCGATTTGTTATTCAAGCGCGACACGGTCGCGCGAGTGCGTATCGCTGGCATAATCGTCGAAGATCCGCGACGTGACGCCCTGCTGGCCGAAATCGCGAAAGATCAATCCGTCCGCGCCCTAATCGTCCACGTGGATAGCCCTGGTGGCACCGTTGTCGGCGGCGAAGACCTCTACCGCTCGCTGTTGGTTGTCGGCGAGCAGAAGCCTGTCGTGACCGTGATGGGAACGGTTGCCGCCTCTGCGGCCTATATGACGGCCGTCGCTGGCGACCGTATATTTGCCCGCGAAGGCACCATCACCGGATCGATCGGGGTCTTGTTCCAGACGGTCGATATTACACGCCTGCTCGACAAGATAGGCGTCAAGCCAGAATCCTTGAAATCGGGGCCGTTAAAGGCTGTGCCATCGCCGACGGAACCATTAACCGATGAAGCGCGCGCCGCAACACAAGCGCTAGTGTTTGATTTATTTGACTTTTTTATCGATTTGGTGGTCGAACGTCGGCCGTTGGATAGAGCCCAAGTTCTGCAACTCGCCGACGGCCGCGTTTATACCGGGCGGCAAGCGGTGGCCAACGGTCTCATCGACGAAATCGGCGGTGAAAGCGCGGCGCGCGACTGGTTGGCCGTGGAAAAAGATATTCCGCACAGCGTCCCCACTATCACATTGAAGCCCAAAAGCGAACGCTCGGGTCTCTCTGAAGCGCTTTCGGGCCTCACGGGAAAATCGTTGTTTTCCAACGCACTAACACTTGACGGCCTGTTGTCTGTTTGGCACCCTGATTTGTGATCCGCGGGTTAATCAACCTTGAACGATCGCACGTGCCGAAATCTAGGGGGTGTAGGTCGCGCACGGTTACTGAATAGGCGTTGGTACTGGACCATTGGGGATAACGATGACAAAGTCGGATCTGATCCTGCGGCTGGCAGAGCGAAACCCACACCTGTTCCAACGGGATATCGAGCGCATTGTGGCGACTATTTTGGACGAAATCACCGCCGCCCTGGCCCGCGGCGATCGTGTCGAATTGCGCGGGTTTGGCGCTTTTTCGGTCAAGCACCGCGCCGCGCGCATCGGCCGCAACCCGCGCACCGGCGAATCGGTGTCGGTAGCGAAAAAGGTGGTGCCTTATTTCAAAACCGGTAAGGAATTGCGCGAGCGCCTCAACGCTCAGTCCTAGGGCGCGTATTGCGGCGGACATTTGCATTTCCAGGCATTTTAACGAGATCCTGCCGGGCGCAGACCGCCCCACAACCGCAATGATCAGACCGTGAATCGATTACGCTGGCTCATCACCGTTCCCTTGGCGTTAATCCTGATCGTTTTCGCCGTTAACAATCGTCACTTGGTCGATGTGAGCTTGTGGCCGCTCGATTTCATCGTGCGCTGGCCGCTGTTCGTATTTGTATATATTGGCGTGGTCGCCGGATTCTTTGGCGGCGCCGTCGTCGTGTGGGCCTCGACGGTGCAGCGTCACCGCCGCACCCGGCGGCAGCGCGCTGATAAAGGCCCACGTGCGGCTGATCTCACGCGCCGCAAGGACAAAGCCCAAAGCAGCGAAGGCGCCGGGAAAACGCCCCCCGCCTTGATCGATTGAGCCCGCCGTTGCGGATCGTCAACGCCAGCGAGGTCGACGCCGTACTTGGGTATGCCGACCTGATCGGGGCCCTGCGCGACGCGTTCCGGCGCCACACCACTGTGCCGTTGCGCCACCACCATACAATCCCGACAGGGGGCCGGGAGGCGACGTTGTTGCTGATGCCCGCCTGGAGCGCGCCCGACCCGGCACCGGCCCATGTGGGGGTGAAGGTCGTTACTGTCTATCCCGATAACGATGCTCGCAACCAGCCCTCGGTGATGGGGACTTACCTATTGCTCGATGGATCGACCGGCGCGCCGGTGGCATCGATCGACGGACCGGCGTTGACCGCCCGCCGCACGGCGGCGGCGTCCGCACTCGCTGCCGACTATCTGGCGCGGCCCGACGCGCGACGCCTGCTCATGGTGGGCACCGGAAGGCTCGCCGGCAATCTGATCGAGGCCCACGCGGTGGCGAGGCCAATTCGCCAGACCGTGATATGGGGCCGCGACCGAAGCAAGGCCGATCAACTGGCCCGGCGCCTCGATACGAACGCTCACCGGGTCACCGCAACCGACGATTTAGAAACTGCCGCGCGTGAAGCGCATATCATCAGTTGCGCCACCACGTCGCACGATCCGCTAATTCAAGGCGAATGGCTGGCCGAGGGAGTTCATGTCGATCTGGTCGGCGGTTTCCGCCCCGATATGCGCGAAGCCGACGACCGGGTAATTCAACGGGGACGGATTTTCGTCGATACGCGCGCCGGCGCGCTGGCCGAGGCCGGCGACATCGTCCAGCCGATCGGTACCGGCATTTTCCAGGCCGACGATATCGCCGGCGATCTGTTCGACTTGTGCCAGGGCAAACAGCGCGGCCGCCAATCGCCGGCTGAAATTACCGTGTTTAAGTCGGTCGGTAGCGCGCTCGAGGACTTGGCTGCAGCGGAACTCCTGATCGCCCAGGTGGCGTCATGACGATAACCGGCAATCGGATCCGTGCATGGTTGAGCGAGAGCGCCTTGCCGCTGTGGAGCAGCGCGGGGTTAGACGGCGAGGGCGGATTTTTCGATGATTTGACGATCAATGGCGATCCCCGCAGTAACGCGCCCAAGCGCCTACGCGTGCAGGCCCGCCAGATTTATGTGTTCAGCCACGCTCACCTGCTCGGCTGGACACCAGCGCCGGGGCAACTGTCGCCGCTCGACGCCGCCACCAGCGGCTTCGACTTTATGACCGCGCACTATTGGCGTGACCAGCCGGGCGGGTTTGTCTACGCCGCCAACCGGGACGGCGCGGTCGTCGACTCGCGTGTCGAGTTGTATGAGCAGGCGTTTGCACTGTTTGCCTGCGCCTGGTACTTCCGCGCCACCGGCGACGACCGGGCAAAAACATGGGCCCAGCGCATTGTCGCGTTCATCGACGGCCATTTGGCCGACACGGCCAACGGCGGATTTTTCGAAAATCTGTCGGGCGATCTGCCGCGCCGCCAGAACCCTCATATGCACCTTCTCGAAGCGCTGTTGGCGCTTCACATTTCGACCGGCGATGAAGATGCGCTGGTGCGGGCGCGTAGCCTCGTCGCGCTGTTCCGCCAACGGTTTTTCGACCACGAAACCGGCACGCTGGGCGAGTTTTTCGACGCCGGCTGGCGGCGCGCAGAAAGTACGGCGGGGCAAATTGTCGAGCCGGGGCATCACTATGAATGGACCTGGCTGCTCCATCATTACGCCGCCGCGGCCGGTGACGATTGCGGGCGCGAGGCCGAGGCCCTGTACCGTTTCGCCGAGCAACACGGTATCGACCGCGAACCGGGCGGGACCGAAGGTCTGGTCTACGACTCGCTGCTGCGCCGCGGTGTCGATCTCGACGATAATAAGCGTCTGTGGAGCCAGACCGAGGCCATCAAGGCGCAAACCGCACGGCTGGAATTCACCGCCGATACGGCCGCGGGCGAGCGTCTGGAAGCATTGCTCGAACGCCTGTTCGATTGCCATCTGATGGCAGACTCGGGCTTGTGGCGCGAACATTTACAGCGCGACGGCACGCCGATCCGCGATACTGTTCCGGCGACATCGCTCTACCATCTCGTTTTCGCTCTAACCGAGGTTCTGCGCGTGCGCGATGGCGTAACGACGCTCTAGCCGTACCTTCGGAGCTTTGCTAGAACCGCGCCGCCCATAGCCGTCAGAACAATCGAAGAAAGACCACGCGGATGTTACCCGAGAACCCGGTTTTTGTTGCGCTCGATACGCCAGAATTGGAACAGGCCGTCGCCTGGGCCGATGCTGTGCGGCCGCGTGTGGGCGGTGTCAAACTAGGGCTCGAATTTTTCAATAGCAACGGGCCCGATGGCGTGCGCCGAATCGTCGACCTGGGCCTGCCGGTCTTTCTCGATCTAAAATTTCACGATATCCCGAACACGGTGGCGGGCGCCGTCAACGCGGTCGCCGGATTGGGCGCAGCGATCGTCAATGTACACGCCGGCGGCGGGAGCGCCATGCTTAGCGCGGCGGCCACAGCGGCCGCCGAATACGGCGCGAACCGCCCCCTGGTCGTCGCCGTAACCGTGCTGACAAGTCTCGATGACGACGACCTCGCCAGCGTCGGCCAAGCGGGACCTGCTGTGTCCCAGGTCGAGCGATTGGCGCGGCTGTCACAATCGTGCGGGCTCGACGGGGTGGTATGTTCGCCCGCCGAAATTGCGGTGTTGCGGACAGCCTGCGGCGATCGGTTTCGTTTGGTCGTACCCGGCATTAGGCCTGCCTGGGCCAACGCTGGCGACCAGAAGCGGATTATGACACCTCGCGAGGCGCGTGATTTGGGTGCCGACGTTCTGGTCATTGGCCGGCCGATTACCGGATCCGACGATCCAGCGGCTGCGGCAGCGCGTATCGCCGACGAGTTGGATATCTCTTCATGAAGCAAGCGATCCGTATAGCCTTCACCCCCACTTTGCCCCATCAAGGGGGAGGGACATTTACCCGGAAATATAAAGGCGGCAGGGCGCGAATATGACAGTTACGGCGAAAATTTGCGGCATCAACAGCGCCGTGGCGATGCAAACGGCGGTCGCCAACGGCGCCGGCTTTGTCGGGCTGGTGTTCTACCCTCAGAGCCCGCGTTCGATAACGCCCGGAACGGCGGCGACATTAGCCGCGCTGGTTCCCGACGGAGTGACCAAGGTCGGCCTCTTCGTCGACCCAGACAACGCGCTTTTGACCCGCGTGCTCGACGAAGTTCCGCTCGATCTGTTGCAGCTACACGGCAACGAAACCGTTGATCGATGCGCCAACATCCGCAACCGGTTCGGGCGCCCGGTGATGAAGGTGATCAAGGTCGCCGCGCTCGATGATGTCGGCGCCGCCAGCGACTATTGCGATGCCGTCGACTGGTTGATGTTCGATGCCAAGGCACCGTCCTCGATGCCCGATGCGCTGCCCGGCGGCAACGCCTTGCCGTTCGATTGGACTTTGCTGGCCGGCTGGTCATGGCCGGTCCCGTGGATGCTTGCCGGCGGGCTTGACGCCGACAACGTGGCCACGGCAGTCACAAAGTCGGGGGCGTTGGTCGTGGATGTGTCTTCCGGTGTCGAATCGGTGCCCGGCAAGAAAGACCCGACTGAGATCGAACGGTTCCTCGAGGCCGTGGCGGACCTGTAGGCGGCCTATGCGAGGGCCGATTGGCGCCATTGCGCCCATTGGCTTATGTCCTGCCCGCAATTGCTGATGTATAACCCGGCGCAACATGACTACTGAACACCCCAACAGTTACCGGTCCGGCCCGGACGAGAAAGGTCACTTCGGAATTTTCGGCGGCCGCTATGTCGCCGAGACGCTGATGCCCTTGATTCTCAAGGTCGAGCAAGCCTACGACGCGGCGAAGGCCGATCCGTCGTTCCAGGCCGAGCTCGACGACTACCTCAAGCACTATGTCGGCCGCCCCAGCCCACTCTATTTTGCCCCCCGTCTGACCGAGCATTTTGGCGGCGCCAAGATCTACTTCAAGCGCGATGAGCTCAACCACACCGGCGCCCACAAGATTAATAACTGTATGGGTCAAATTTTGCTGGCGCGGCGCATGGGCAAACAACGTATCATCGCCGAAACCGGCGCCGGTCAGCACGGTGTCGCAGCGGCCACGGTATGCGCGCTGTTCGGGCTCGACTGCGTCGTCTACATGGGTACGACCGATATCGAGCGCCAGGCCCCCAATGTATTCCGCATGAAGCTGCTGGGCGCCGAAGTGCGGCCGGTCACCAGTGGCACGGCAACCTTGAAAGACGCCATGAACGAGGCGTTGCGCGACTGGGTCGCCAACGTCGAGGACACCTACTACCTGATCGGCACCGTCGCCGGGCCGCACCCCTACCCCGCGATGGTTCGCGATTTCCAATCGGTGATCGGCACCGAAGTGCGCGAACAGATCATGGAAGCGGAGGGGCGGCTGCCGGATACGCTGGTCGCGTGTATCGGTGGCGGATCGAACGCGATCGGCTTGTTTCATGTTTTTCTCGACGATAGCGACATCAACATCATCGGGGTCGAAGCAGCCGGCCACGGTATCGATACCGGTGAACATGCGGCCTCGCTGACCGGCGGGCGGCCCGGCGTGCTGCACGGCAACCGAACCTATCTACTGCAAGACGGCGACGGCCAGATTCTCGACGCGCACTCGATTTCCGCCGGCCTCGATTATCCCGGCATCGGGCCCGAACATTCGTGGCTGCACGAGAGCGGGCGTGTGAGCTATGTGTCGGTGACCGATGAGGAAGCGCTGGCGGCGTTCCAACTCTGCAGCCGTCTCGAGGGCATCGTGCCAGCGCTGGAACCCGCCCACGCGCTGTCGCACGTCGCCCGGATCGCCCCCGATCTGCCGGCCGATCATCTGCTCGTCATGAACATGTGCGGGCGTGGCGACAAGGACGTGTTCACGGTTGCCGAAGCGCTGGGGGTGGAATTGTGAGCGCCCCTAACAACGGCGCAACCAGTGGCCGCCTCGAGGCTCGCTTCGCCGCGTTGGCGGCAGAGGGACGCGCTGCCTTCATCCCCTTCATCGTCGCCGCCGATCCGACGATCGACGCCACCCTCGGTATCCTTAAGGGGTTGCCGGCCGCCGGCGCCGACATTATCGAGCTCGGCGTGATATTTTCCGACCCCATGGCCGACGGCCCGGCGATCCAGGCCGCCGGCTTGCGCGCCAAAGCCGGCGGCGCAAACGTGCGGCAGACGCTGGCGATCGTGCGCGAATTCCGCGCCGGTGACGATACGACGCCGATCATCCTGATGGGCTATTACAACCCGATCTACATTTACGGCGTCGACGATTTTCTACGCGACGCCAAAGCGGCAGGTGTCGACGGGCTGATTGTGGTCGATCTACCCCCCGAAGAAGACAGCGAGTTGTGCCTGCCGTCGCTGGCGGCGGGCATGCATTTCGTACGCCTGGCGACGCCGACGACCGACGACCAACGCCTGCCTGCGGTACTCGATCATTCGTCGGGTTTTCTGTACTACGTGGCGATCGCCGGCATAACCGGCACCGCCTCGGCAACCCGCGAAGCAATTCACGCGGCTGTCCGCCGATTGAAGAACCATACCGATCTGCCTATCGCCGTCGGCTTCGGCATCAAAACACCGGAACAGGCCGCGGCTGTGGCGCAGGTAGCCGATGCCGCCGTCGTCGGTTCGGCGATCGTACAATTGATCGCCGACAATCTCGACGACAACGGACAACCAGCCGAGAACCTCGTCGACACGGTACTCGACTTCGTGCGCTTGCTTGCCGACGGTGTTCGCAGCGCCCGCCCCCAAGCAGCCGATTAGGCCAGACGATGAGTTGGCTCACAAACTTCGTTCGCCCGAAGATACAGGCGCTGGTTGGCAAGAAAGACGTGCCGGATAATTTGTGGCACCGGTGCCCCTCGTGCGATCAAATGCTGTTCCATCGGGAACTCACGGATAATCTGCACGTCTGCCACCACTGTGACTGCCACATGCGGATCTCGGCTACTGCGCGGCTCGACCTGCTGTTCGACGATGGCGAATACGCGCGGGCCACGCTGCCCGAGGTGACTACCGATCCGCTTAAGTTCCGCGATACCAAACGCTACACCGAGAGATTGCGCGAGGCCGAAGCCCGGACCAGCGAGCCGGAGGCCATCGTCGTCGCCAGCGGACAGATAGGCGGCCTGCCGGCGGTAATCGCCGCTTTCGACTTTGCCTTCATGGGCGGCTCCATGGGCCAGGCCGTCGGCGAGGGAATGGTTGTTGCCGCCCGCCTGGCCTGCGACCAGGATGCCGCGCTGATAGCCATTCCGGCCTCGGGCGGCGCGCGAATGCAGGAAGGCGTGCTGAGCCTGATCCAGATGCCGCGCACGGTCATCGCCGTCGAGCAGGTGCGCGAAGCCGGGTTGCCTTACATCGTCATCCTGACCGATCCGACAACCGGCGGGGTGTCGGCGTCGTTTGCCATGCTGGGCGATATCCAGATCGCCGAACCGGGCGCGATGATCGGATTTGCCGGGCGTCGCGTCATTGAGGATACCATCCGCGAAAAGCTGCCCGAGGATTTCCAGCGGGCCGAACGCCTGCTCGACCACGGTTTGGTCGACATGGTGGTGGCGCGCCGCGATCTCCGCCCGACCCTGATCCGCGTCATCTCGATCCTGCGCCAAAAATCGCCGACCGATTTGGCGCCGGGGTTGGCCGCGACGGTGGCGCCCGATGCCGAAACCGATGTCGATGCCGCGACCGGCGAATGAACGCGTGGGCGCGGCCGGCACCCTGCAAGATATCCTCGCGCGCTTCGACCGCTATCACCCCTCGCGGATCGATTTAACGCTCGATCGTATTGTCCGGCTGCTCGCCGCGCTTGGCGCGCCGCAGCAGAACCTGCCACCGGTCATCCACGTGGCCGGCACCAACGGCAAGGGATCGACGATCGCCTTTTTGCGCGCCATCTATGAGGCCGCCGGGTTGGCCGTCAGCGCTTACACCTCGCCGCATTTGGTGGATTTCACCGAGCGCTTCCTGTTAGGCGGGGAAGAAACAACCTCCGATGCGCTGTGCGACCTGCTGCGCGAGGTCGACGCCGTCAATGACGGCCAGCCAATCACCGAATTCGAGATCGTAACCGCCGCGGCATTTCTGGCACTGTCGCGGACACCGGCGGATATTGTTCTGCTGGAAACCGGCCTCGGCGGCCGTTATGACGCCACCAACGTGGTCGATGCGCCCCTGGCGACGGTGATCACCCCAATATCGCTCGACCATCAAGCGTTTCTGGGGTCGGACATATTCAGCATCGCCGGCGAGAAAGCGGCGATCCAAAAAGCCAAGGCGCCGTCGATCGTCGCGCCGCAACCGGCCGAGGCGAGCCAGGTTATCGATCGTATTGGCGACGAAATTGGCGCACTACCCTTCCGCGCCGGCAGGGAATGGTCATATGAGCCGACCGCCGGCGGATTTGTCTACCGGTCGCAAAAAACCACCCTGTCGCTGCCCCGGCCGGCGCTCGCCGGTCCGCACCAGATCGTCAATGCGGCGACGGCGGTAGCCTGCATCGAGCAATGCAGTCAGATTTCTGTCGCCGAGAAAGACATCGAACTTGGCTTGTCGAGCATGCGCTGGCCGGGCCGTTTCGAGCTTTTGCCTGACGGACCGTTACGCCGGCGCCTGCCGCCCGACTGGGAAGTTTGGTTGGATGCCGGCCATAACGCGGCGGCGGGCGATGCGCTGGCGGTAGCATTGCGCCAGATCAACGCGGATCGGCCACAACCGCTGCACATTATTTTCGGCATGTTGAAGGACAAAGACCCGGCGGCGTTTCTAAACCCGTTCACCACACTCGCTGATTCGGTAACAGTTGTGCCCTTGGCCGGCGAACCGCGCAGCCTTGACCCGCAGGTGAGCGCCACAGTCCTAACGGGTGCCGGTATGGTGGCCGGGTGGGCGCCATCGCTCGAGGCGGCTCTCGACGCTCTTGTTCAAACACCGGGCGGCGCGCGCGTGCTGGTTTGCGGTTCCCATGTGCTCGTCGGTGCGGCTCTGCGTGGCAACGCCCGACCACTGTGACGGACGATTTCTTCCCGGCGCGCTGAGGTCTAGCTTAAACTTCAGTATCGTTGGGGGCGGGCCACATCATGAAGATCACGCTGTTCGAGAACTTGCGCGCCGTCTTCTACGCACCGTTCTATGCTGCGCACGCGCTCGGCGCCTACCAAGCTGAGGGAGTTCAGGTCGAGATCGTCACCTCGCCAACGCCGGCGGTCACCGCGACCAGTCTGCTGGATGGCACCGCCGACGTGGCCTGGGGCGGACCGATGCGGGTGCTCTTGACCTACGATAAGCACCCGGAATGCGACCTCGTGCTATTCGCCGAGGCGGTGACGCGCGACCCATTCTTTTTGGTCGGGCATGAGCCCCGACCTGAGTTTCAGCCGGACGACTTGATGCGGGCCCGGGTCGCCAGTGTTTCGGAAGTACCAACGCCCTGGCTTTGCCTGCAGGAGGACCTGCGCCGTGCCGGCCTCGACCCGGCTGGGGTCGACCGCGTTCGCGATTGCACAATGGTGGAGAACGCGGCGGCGCTTCGCGCCGGCGAGATCGACGTGGCGCAGCTTTATCAGCCCTATGCCGAGGAGTTGGTCAGGGACGGCGCCCATATCTGGTATGCAGCGGCGACGCGCGGGCCGACAGCTTATACCTCACTGTACACGACACGGCGGCGCTTCGATTCGGAGCCAGAGACCATCGCAGCGATGGTGCGGGGCCTTTACCGCACGCTAAAATGGCTGAAAGCGGCGCCACCTGAGAGGGCGGCGGAAGCGATCGCAAGCTACTTCCCGACCATCGCGCCCGACCTGCTGACCGCCTGCATCGCCCGCTATCAGACGCTTCAGGTTTGGAACCAAACGCCGATTCTATCGCGTGACGGCTTCGAGCGGCTGAAAGCGTCGTGCCTGTCTGGCGGCTTGATCACGCGCGACACGCCCTATGACACCTGCGTCGACAACCGCCACGCCGAAGCCGCCGTCGCCGCCGGCCTGCCGCCCCTGTGAGGCACCTCTCGACGAACAGGCCTAATACCAAATCTCGTTAATCCGTCCCCATGAAATGGGTCCGTATTAGCGAGACTTGGTATTAACCCGAAAGTGGACAGACCCGTAGCGACGTCTGTCGTTGGGGGTAAAGCGGACATAAAATCCAGAGCTGCTAATGTCCTCCCCTGACCCAAAGCGGACATCGCCGAGAAGCTATAGACCTTACGTGCTTGAGGGATACTGGAACGATAGGTGGATTGGGACGCTATCCCTGCGCGCGCCGTGCAAGCGCAGCGACTTGCTTAGTGGCAAGGAAAGATGAAGGTGTGGCGGGTGTCGTGGGCGGCGTTGTGGATCGTCTGTGGTCCAGCGAAGCCGGCCCCATACAGGAAAACCCGCCCAATAACAGCTCCAGGGCTGCCGGCCCGGCGGCAATCGCGCACGCCCGCGCCGCGGCGTTTGGTTGCAGCGTTCGCGCGATTGCTCTGGCCTCGATGATCCTTTTCTATCTCTAAGTTAGGCCCGCGCGGGCCAGCTCGACCGGTTCGCCGTGCGGTGTGTTCTCGTAGGCGCGTCGCCAGGCGTCCTTGCGGTGCACGAGTTCCGGCGGCGACGACAGGCCCTTGTCCGCTACCAGTCGTTCAAGTGCGCTCAACCATTGCCGGTAGTAGATCGCGTTGGGATCGTCCTCGTCGAGCGGCGCGCCGTTGGCGATTTCCGTGCTGATATAGTCGACCCATTCCGACCACTCGAAATGACCGGCCTCGTGCAGCTGGATGGTCATGGCGAACGCTTCCGCCTGCCACGGCTCGGAAAACACCGGGCCTTGATCGTCGCGCGGCAATTCCGGGAAACGGTCAATCGGCAGGGTTTCGGCCATGTTCGCGTTACACTTGCGGGTCCATGTAATCGTCCCACAGGTCGATATAAAGCGAATCCCGATCGGACGCGGTGTCGCCCCACAGCTCGCGCACAGTGAAGCGTACGCTATAGACATGTTGGGGCTTTTCCCCTTGGCCGTGGGCGCTCGAATCGGGGTAGATGAACACGCCGTGGTCGCGTTCGACGATGCCGCGCTTGCCGCGCACATAACGCGGCAGGCGCGTGTGGCCGGTGGGATTGATATTGCGCACCAAGATCTTGTCACCGGCGCTGAATCTGGGGGCTACGGCGTGGTCCACCCGGCATGATGCACCGGTCGCCGCGAGGCCCGCTACCATGTCGGCAGTCAGGACCGCCATCACGCACCCACCTTGGCCACTTTGGCCTGTTCGGCGTCGAGTTCGTCGCGAGAGATGGAACCGTTTTCGATCATCAAAGTCTCGACCATGTGCAGCCAGTGCTCGTAATAGCTCGTGGAAAGATAATTCGCGGCACCCATCCGCTCGATGCCGTGGCGGAACTCATCGACATTGTAGTTGCCAGCGCCGAAGGTCGCGATCGTCACCGCAAACACGCGCCGCTCCCAGTCGTCGTGGAACACAGGTTCGTTTGCTTCGGGATT
>JAPUHN010000175.1 GCA_027297685.1 Alphaproteobacteria bacterium
CAGCGCCTTCTCGCGCACCGCAAGCACGGCGCCCGGCTGACTTGGCAGCATCTCGCCGCCGCGGGCAATGATCTTGGCGTCGGGCAGCCGCTGTTGGATGATGGTAATAATCGGCTCGAGGATCGATGCCCCGTCGACCGAGCGGGCCAGCATCGCCTGCTGCACCTTGCCGGCGCCCATACCGACGATATCGACATCTTTTTCGGTCAGCCCGGCGACCTTGATCAGCCAATAGCGGAACACGGTGTCGGGAACCGAACCTTTGGGCAGCGAGGCAATCTTCGGCTTGCGTCCCTTGTCGGCGGTGAACTTACGCACCGCCTCGGCCGGGTTCGCCGCCTCGTCGATATATTTCCGGAACTCACCCTGGGCGATCAGAGTGATCTGCTCAATGCCGTTCGCCGCCACCACCTTGATCGGAATGCCGTTGGCGCGCGCCACCATGGCCGGTCCGATACCGAAGTAAATGACGTCGAATTTGCCCGACGCGATGGCTTGGACGATTGCCGGGCCGGATGAGAATTTGGTCAGTTTCAGATCGAGACCGGCCTCTTTGGCCCAGCCTTCCTGCTCCAATACAAACAACTGGCTCATCGGCATGATCGGAATGTAGGCGACTTCGAGCTTGGTCTGCGCCGATGCCGGCGCTACCGCGAGCCAACTAAACGCCGCCGCAATCAAAACCGCAGCGAACGATCGCCGCAAATTTCCTAGGTATTTCATATGCTTGTTCCTCTTGTGATAAGCCGTGCCGGCTCATAATTCGTATAACAATTACTTTATGTTATACGAATGTAAATGGGTCTATATTTCTGTATATAATCGTTAATTCCAGCAGGCAAGCGCGATTTCCGCTCACGCAAGTTTCAATTGCCGGACGCGGCCACAACGTTTGATGTAAGGGTTGGATATTTACCAACCGCTTTACGGAGAACGGGCATGTTGAGATGGGCTAGACGCGTTGCCGTGGTCGCCATGGTGGCGATGCTCATTCCGGCCGCCGCCAAGGCCGCCAAGGACGAACTGGTCATCGGCATCAGCCAGTTCCCGACCGGCTTTCACCCCAACCTGTCGAGCCATGTAGCCCTGTCTCTAATCCACGGCATGACCCGGCGGCCGCTCACCGTGTTCGACGCCGACTGGAAGCTGATCTGCCTGTTGTGCGCCAAATTGCCGAGCCGCCAAGATGGCACCATCCGCGATTGGCAAACCGACGAGGGCAAGCCGGGCCTGGAAGTCGACTACGCGATCCGCGGCGACGCGGTGTGGGGCGACGGCACACCGGTGACTACTAAGGACGTCTTGTTCACCTGGAAGATCGGCCGCATTCCCGAGGCCGGCATCAACAATCAAGAGCTCTACCGGCGCATGGAGAAGGTCATAGCCCTCGACGACAAGCGGTTCACTATCCAATGGAACAAGCGCACCTGCGACGCCGAAGCGATCAACGGTTTCGAGATTGTGCCGTCCCATCTCGAGGCGGCGGCGGCGGCTGACCCGGCGCAATACCGCAGCCGTAACGCCTACGATACCGATCCGACAAACCCGGGCCTGTATCACGGGCCCTACCGGATCACCCGTGTCGAGCCCGGCGCGTCGGTAACCCTCGAGCCGAACCCTACCTGGTGGGGCCAGCAGCCACATTTCAAGCGCATCGTCGTGCGCACGATCGAGAATACGGCGGCGCTCGAGGCCAATCTGCTATCGGGCGAGGTCGACTACATCGCTGGCGAGGATGGCATATCGCTCGATCAGGCGCTGACATTCGAGCGGCGCCACGGCGACGACTACAATGTGGTGTTCAAGCCCGGCCTGTTCTACGAGCATATTGATCTCATGCTCGATAATCCGGTGCTGACCGATCTTCGGGTACGCCGGGCGCTGCTCCACGCCATCGACCGCGAGGCGATAAGTGCACGCCTGTTCGAAGGCAAGCAACCGGTCGCCGACACCTTCGTCCATCCGCTCGACAGCGTCCATATCGACGAGGTGCGCAAGTATCCGTTCGATACCGCTCTGGCGAAACAGTTACTCGACGAGGCCGGCTGGACCGATATTCGCGGCGGCATCCGCCACAATGCGGCGGGCGAGCCGCTGCGCCTCGAAATCATGACCACCTCGGGAAACCGGGTGCGCGAACTTGTCGAGCAGGTCATCCAGAGCAATCTGCGCGACGCCGGGGTCGATCTACGTATCCGTAACGAGCCGGCGCGGGTGTTCTTCGGCCGTACGGTTCAACGGCGCCAGTTCGATGCCATGGCCATGTTCGCCTGGTTCTCGTCGCCGAACAACATTCCGCGCAGCAACTTGCACTCGATGGAAATTCCGACCGAGAAAAACGGCTGGTCGGGACAGAACTATACCGGCTATGCGTCGCCGACGATGGACGAGGCGATCGACAAGGTCGAAGTCGAATGCGGCGCCGCCGAGCAGGCCAAGTGGTGGCGGACCATCCAGACCGAATACGCCGAAAATCTGCCGGTGCTACCGCTGTATTTTCGCGCAAACGCTTTCATCATGCCGAAATGGCTGTCCGGCGTAACTCCGACCGGCCACCAGTACCCCAGCACCCTGTGGATTGAGAATTGGACGGCGCAGTAAGCCCTGATCGGACTACACATCGCGGTCGCCGAAGCGCGCGAACAAGGTTATAGATCGAATAATGTTGACCTACCTCGCGCGCCGCCTGTTGGGAACGCTGATCGTTCTAGCGGTGATGTCGTTCGTCATCTTCTCCCTGATCGGGCTGATGCCGGGCGACCCGATCGACATCATGATCGCCTCGAACCCGGACCTGACGCCGGCCGACGGCGTGCGCTTGAAGAAGCTGTATGGGCTCGATCTGCCGATCGGCGAACGCTATTGGAACTGGCTGACGGCGGCGCTCGGCGGCGATCTGGGCTATTCGCGCACCTTCAACCGGCCGGTTCTGGAAATCCTGCTGCCGCGCCTCGGTAATACCATCACCCTGCTCGGCATCGCCTCGCTCATCGCCATCGCGGTTGCGCTGCCCTTGGGTTTTGCCGCGGCGGTGCGTCCGCACAGCAAGACCGACAACAGCATCAACATGTTCTGCTTCGCCGGTATCTCGGTGCCGCCATTTTTTCTGGCGATCCTGCTGATCATCCTGTTCGCGGTCACCCTCGGCGTGCTGCCAGCCGGCGGCATGGGGCCGGTCGGTGGCGAAGGCGGCGTGTTTGCCCGCCTCGAATTCCTGGTTCTGCCGGTGCTGACCCTGACCATTGCCAGCCTGGCCGCCTACACGCGCTTCGCCCGCGCTTCGATGATGGAGGCGATGCGCCAGGACTATGTGCGCACCGCCTACGCCAAAGGCCTGGCGGTGCGCCGGGTTGTCGTCGGCCACGCCATGCGCAACGCTCTGCTGCCCTTGGTGACTATTGTCGCGCTCGATTTCGGCGCGCTCGTCTCGGGCGCGCTGATCACCGAGACCATGTTCGGTTATCTCGGTATGGGCAAGCTGCTGTTCGACTCGATCCTCGCCAACGATTTCAATCTCGCCCTGGTCGGCCTGCTGTTCGCCACGCTGTTGGTGCTGGTCGGCAATTTCCTCGCCGACATTGCCTACGCCGCGATCGATCCGCGCATCAGTTTCAAGTCGCTGGCGAACAAATGATGGCGCGCCGATGACCGTCCTCGCCGAACACCCCACCGACCTCGCCGCACGGCAGCTCTTCTGGCGGCGCTTTCGCCAACACCGGTTGGCCGTATTCAGTGCCGCGCTACTGGCGTTCATCGCCGCGATGGCCCTGCTGGCGCCGGTCATCGAGTCCGCAATGGGCCTCGACGCCACGCGGGTCGACCTGTTCAACCAGTACGCGCTGCCCGACGCCACCCATTGGCTGGGCACCGACGAAGCCGGACGCGATGTTTTCCTGCGCCTGCTCTATGGCGGCCGCATCTCGCTACTGGTCGGCCTGGTCGCCGCCATTGCCGCGGCCGTCATGGGCACCACCATTGGCCTCTTCGCCGGTTACTTTGGCGGCCGCCTCGACGCCTTCTTGATGCGCACAACCGACGGCGTGATCGCCTTGCCGGTGCTGCCGCTGTTGATCGTGCTCGCCGCCGTCGACCTGGAGAAAGTGGGCGTACCGGCCACCGTCGCCGAGTCCGAGGTCGTCAGCCTCTATCGCATCATGTTCATCATCGCCATCGTCGGCTGGACCACTGTGGCGCGGCTGGTGCGCAGCGCCACCTTGTCGGTGCGAACCCGCGAGTTCGTGCGCGCCGCCGAAGCCATGGGCGCGCGGCCGTGGCGCATCATGGCACGCCACATTCTGCCCAACGTGGTCTCGCCGATCATCGTCGCCACGACGCTGTCGGTCGGCGGTATTATTTTGCTCGAATCGGTGTTGAGCTTCCTCGGCCTCGGCATCCAACCGCCGACGCCAAGCTGGGGCAACATGCTGTCCAACGCCCAGGAACTGATCACCCGGGCGCCACAACTGGCGATCTACCCCGGCTTGATGATTTTCGTCACCGTGATCGCCTTCAACTTCCTCGGTGACGGGCTGCAGGACGCCCTCGATCCGCGGGCGTCACGGCGATAGCCAGCCGAAGGCAAGGATGATCGGAAGCGGTCGTTCAACGTTTAGCTTGCCGTTCGACGACGGTGCGCTCGATGGTATCCTTGAGTTCACGTTTTAAAATCTTGCCCATGGCATTCCGCGGCAATTCCCCCTTCACCTCGATGATTTCCGGCACCTTGTAGCCGGCGAGCCGTTGCTTGCAGAACGTTTGCAAATCCTGAATGGAAATCCTCGAGTTCGTTACGACGCAGGCGACGGCGACTTCCCCAAACCGCGTGTGGGGCCAGCCGAACACCGCCGCCTCGCGCACATCTGGGTGCGCCAGCAGCGCGATTTCGACTTCGATCGGATAGAACTTGGCGCCGCCATTGTTGATGACGTCGTCGGCCCGGCCCTTGAAGAACAGGTATCCTTCCTCGTTCAG
>JAPUHN010000176.1 GCA_027297685.1 Alphaproteobacteria bacterium
GTTGCCGCGGTCAGCAGATCGTCGGCGGCCACGCGCGAACCCTGCGAATGGACGTGCTGGCCCAGCCACCCCATGAGCGGGGAAAATTCGCCCTTGGCGATATTCGCTTCGAGGTCGGGCGTGTCGCGCCGGGCGGCAGCGTAGAGCTGGGCGGCGGCGATTGCCCCCATAGTGTAGGTGGGGAAATAGCCGAAATCCCCCCCCGGCCAGTGAACATCCTGCAAACATCCCAGGCGGTCGTCGGGCGGCACAATCCCCAACAACTCTTTCATGCCGTCATTCCAGGCCGCCGGCAGGTCGGCCAACACAAGATCGCCGCCAATCAATGCGCGCTCGAGCCGGTAGCGCAGAATTATATGGGCCGGATAGGTGACCTCATCGGCGTCGACGCGGATAAAACCTGGCTCGACGCGGGTGTAGAGGCGGTAGAGATTTTCCAGATCCCACGCCGGACCGCTGCCACCGAAGGCCTTTTTCATCAACGGGCCAGCATAAACCAGGAACGGCCGCGAGCGGCACACCTGCATTTCGATTAGGAGCGACTGGCTTTCGTGGATCGCCATACCCAAGGCGCCGCCGACCGGCTGGTAGCGCCACGCCTCGGGCAAGCCCGCTTCGTACATGGCGTGCCCGGTCTCGTGCAGCACACCCATCAGGGAAGAGGTGAAATCGGTCTCGTCGTAGCGGGTGGTGATGCGAATATCGCCGGCGCTGCCGCCGCAGAAAGGGTGGTGGCTGACATCGAGGCGGCCGCGCTCGAAATCGAAACCGACGGCACGCATGAGCTGCCGGCCCAGCGCGCGTTGGCGCTCGACCGGAAAAGGCCCTTGCGGCGTCACCGGGCCGGGCCGGCCACGCTGGTGATCGAGGACCCGTTGCAGGAAGTCCGGCAAGAAGGCGGCAAGATCGGCGAATATCGTATCAATGGCCGTGCTTCGCGCACCCGGCTCGTAAGTGTCGAGCAACGCGTCGTACGGCGACAATCCCAGCGCCGACGACTTCGCCGCCGCGACTTCGCGTGTCAGCGCCAAGACTTCCTGCAAGCTCGGCAGCAGGCTTTGGTAATCGTTATCCGCCCGCGCGCTCCGCCAAGTCAGCTCGCACGCGGCGTTGGCGCGCGACCTGGCATCGACCAAGTCGCCGGGAACTGCCGTGGCATGCAGGTAGGTCCGGTGCATTTCGCGCAGATTGGCATTCTGCCAGTTATTCCCGTCGTCACGCGCCTCGCCTGCGGTTTCGCCGCTGGCTGCAAGCAAATCGCCGATTTCCGGCGCGGTGAGCAACTCGTGGCGCAACACGCTCAACGTGGCGACTTGCTCGGCGCGCGCTGGCGCGCTGCCTTCGGGCATCATCGTCGCCTGGTCCCAATGGAGAATACCCAAAGCGTCCTCGATCACACCGATGCGGTGAAACCGCGCCGCCAAATCGTCGTATGCGGTACTATATGACATGGGCTCTATTCATCCTCGCCGACCCTGCGCCGGGTGTGAAAAATCACATAGATAACCAGCAGCACAAGAGCAAGAGCGTACCAGGTGATCGCGTACTGTAAATGGGGATTGCGCAGCGCGATATCTGGCACGCCGCCGGCTGGATACCCCCCCGACAGAGTCGTGCTGGGGGCGCGCTGCACGTAGAACGGGGCGACCATAGCCAAATCCATCGCCGAGGCCATCTGCTCCCGGTCGAGATAGAACCAGGCGCCCGCTTCGGGCTCGTTATCCGGCGTAAACCGCCCCGGGGTTTCAAACTTGCGCACATAACCTTCGACGCTGACGAGGCCGGCCGGTGTCGGCGATATTTCTGCGGCGCTGCCGACCGGCACCCACCCGCGGTCGACCAGAACAACGACGCCGGCGGTGTTCTCTTCCAACGGTGTTATGAGGTGAAATCCAGCACGGCCGTCGCGCGTCCGGCTGAGTAGTTTCGCCGTATTGGCCGGGCGATAGCGCCCGCGCAGGCGGATCGGGCGGTATTCGACCGCCTCGAGCGCGGGATGTGCGGCAGCGACGACTGCGGCGTATGACATGGCCGGCGTATCGATCTGCCTGGCGCGCGTCTCCAACAGTTCTTTTTTCCAGCTCCGCCGGTCCAACTGCCAATTACCCAGGCCGACCAGAACCGCCAGCACCACTGCCGCTGCAACCGTGGCCCACAATGTCGGCCGAAAGGTCATGGCTAGCGGCATATGCTAATGGCTTTCGCCGTCGATGTTGTGTTTATAGTGCTGCGCAACCAGCCATGCCTTAAACGGGCGCATCAGGGCAATCGCGCCACCAAGGATCACCGGAATCCAGATCAAAATATGAACCCAGATCGGCGGCCCGAAGGAAAACTCGACCCACAGGGCAAGCGGAATGATCACGGCCGAGTAGACAACGATGATGAAAAACGCCGCGCCGTCGTCGACGTTGAAGCGGGACAGATCGAGGCCGCATTTATCGCAACTGTCGCGCACGGTCAGCAGACCTTGGTACAGCTTGCCTTGGCCGCACCGCGGACAAGCGCAGCGCAAACCTGTCGCCACACTCGAAAGGCGGGGATAGTAATCGGCAGCCAATGTCACGCTATCCAGCCAGCGCCTACCCCGATATCACCTACAGGGAGCTCCAGACATAGATGAAGGTGAACAGGAACAACCACACCACATCGACGAAATGCCAGTACCAGGCCGCCGCCTCGAAACCAAAATGATGATCGGGCTCGAAATGGCCCTTGGCGCATCGCACCCAGTTGACCGCTAGAAACAGCGTTCCAATGATAACGTGGAAGCCGTGGAAACCGGTCGCCAGGAAGAACGTCGTCGGATAGATGCCGTCGGTAAAGGCGAACGGCGCGTGGGAATATTCCCATATTTGGAACAAGGTGAACAGAAAACCCAGTCCGACGGTGACCCCGAGCATACGCGTGGCATGCTTCATGTTGCCCTCACGAATGTCGTGGTGCGCCCAGGTCACGGTGAAACCCGAGGTCAACAGGATGATCGTATTGAGCAGCGGCAGATCGAACGGCTTGAATATTTCGATACCTTCGGGCGGCCAGACGAAGCCCGCGGCTTCTTTGGGAAACAGGCTAGCGTCGAAGAACGCCCAGAAAAACGCCGAGAAAAACATCACTTCCGAAGCGATGAAGAGCGCCATGCCGTAGCGCAGGCCGAGTTGCACGAAGCTTGTGTGCAGCTTCTGTACTGTCGCCTCGTCGATAACATCGCGCCACCACCCCATCATCGTCATCATCGTGACGACGACACCAGGCGCGATGACCCATAGACCGATGGTCTCGAAAAACGGCTGTAATCCAAGCCCGAGCGCATCGTCATGCATAAACATGACCAAACCGGACATCATCAAAAGTGCGCCGACCGCGCCAACGATTGGCCATTTGCTGGGTTCGACCAGATGGTAGGGATGGTTGCCGTGGCTGGATTCGCTCATCGCGGGATGCTCGCTCGCTGGGGCCGTCTCAATTGACGGACCGGGTCTCGTTCGCTAGCTGGGCCGACTTGCGTTCGGCGTCGGCCTTTTTGTTGCGGAAGAATGTGTAGCTCAGGGTAATGGTGCTTACATCGTCAAGATTCTTGTCGAGCGCTATATCGGGATCGACGAAAAAGGTGACGGGCATCTGCGCCGTCTCGCCCGATGCAAGCGTCTGCTCGGTAAAACAGAAGCACTCTATCTTGACGAAATAGGGGGCCGCTTTTAGCGGTGTCACATTGAATGTCGCGGTACCCGTCACCGCTTCTTGGTGACGGTTCGCGGCCTCGAAATACGCCAGCCCGGTGGCTCCGACTTTGAGCGTGATCGAACGCTGGACCGGCTTGAAACGCCAATCGAGGGACGGTTCAATATCGCTGTTGAAACGGATCGTGATTTCCCGGTCGCCAAGTATTTCGTCCGCACCCGGCGCCGACGCTTGCACCAATGGCGTGCCGGCAAAGCCGAACTTCTGGCAGAATGCGCGGTAGGCCGGCACCGTGGCGTAGGCAAAGCCGTTCATGCCGAGCACCAGCACCGCCAGGCTGGCGAAAACATACTTGTTACGCCGCCGCCGTTGACGGCGGGAATTTGGTTCTGCGGTCGCCTCGCGGCTCATCCCAATAGTCCTGCGCGGGTAATGAAAACCAGATAGAAAATAATGCAAAAAGAAACCAGAACGATGAGTACCGTAATGTTCTTAACGCGTTGTGTGCGATGACGCTCGCTCAGATCGGGACGGGCCATCACAACCGCCCAACGTTCACCGCAAGGTCGGCCAGCAACAACGCAAAGAGCAAGAACAGATACAAAATCGAGAAGCCGAACATCTGGCGGGCCCGCCGATCACCGGCTTCGTCGGGTTCGCGCCACACTCCAACGGCGCTGACGATAAACAACAGCCCGAGCAGCGCCGCACCGGCGCCATAAACCAACCCGGTCGCGCCAAACAAATAGGGCGAGACGCTGAGCGGCAGCAGCACGACCGTATAAGCCAGCATCTGCGCTTTGGTGGTGCGGCGTCCGGCGACCACCGGCAACATCGGAATGCCGGCGCGGCCATAGTCGCCGCTGCGGAACAGGGCGAGCGCCCAAAAGTGTGGCGGTGTCCAAAAGAAGATAATGGCAAATAGTATAAGCGGCATCGCCCCGACATCGCCGGTAACCGCGGCCCAGCCGATCATAGGAGGAAATGCCCCGGCAGCCCCGCCGATAACAATGTTGTGCGGCGTCCGGCGTTTTAGCCAAACCGTGTAGACGAAGACATAAAACAAAATCGCCGATGCCAGCAGCCCGCCGGCGACCCAATTTGTCGCCAATCCCAACAGTCCGACCGAAAATAGCGACAACAGCCCGCCGAACACCAAGGCATCGTTGGGCGCGATCCGCCCGGCCGGTATGGGCCGGTTGGCGGTGCGTTCCATGATGGCATCGATATCGCGGTCGTACCACATATTGATCGCGCCCGCGGCGCCCGAGCCGATGGCGATGCACAAAATGGCGATGGCCGCGAGCACCGGATGCAATGTGCCCGGCGCGATGACCAATCCGACAAAGCCGGTAAACACCACCAGCGACATCACCCGCGGCTTGAGCAGCTGTACGAAGTCGCCAATACCCGACACCTGTTCGGTGACAGTCGTTTCGCGGCGGTTGGCTACACGGTTGGTTAAAATTGTTTCGGTCAACGTGGTTCTCTCTACAAGGTGTTAGTACCCGGTCAATGGGCCGGGGCGGGTTCGAGTTCGGGCAATTCCTCGTGGGTGTGGTGCGGCGCCGGCGACGGCACTGTCCACTCCAGCGTGGTCGCCCCCACGCCCCAATAATTACCTTCCACCCGACGGCCTTTGGTCAACGTATGGATTACGATGAATACGAATAGCAACATGCCGGCACCGGAGATGTAGGAGCCGATCGACGAAACGAAGTTCCATCCGGCATAGGCATCGGGAAAGTCGGGGTAACGGCGCGGCATCCCGGCCAGCCCGAGGAAATGCTGCGGAAAAAATGTCACATTCACGCCGATAAAGGTGATCCAGAAATGCAACTTGCCGAGAGTCTCGTTGTAGGTGCGGCCCGACATCTTGCCGATCCAGTAGTAGAACCCGGCGAACATGGCAAACACCGCACCGAGGCTCAGCACATAGTGGAAATGGGCGACCACGTAATAGGTATCGTGCAGCGCCAAATCGAGGCCGGCATTGGCCAGCACCACACCGGTCACGCCTCCCACGGTGAACATGAATATAAAACCGAGCGCCCACAGCATCGGTGTGTCGAGGCGAATCGAGCCGCCCCACATGGTGGCAATCCAGGAGAATATTTTAATGCCCGTCGGCACGGCGATGACCATCGTCGCGACGGTGAAGTAGGCGCGGGTGTCGACGTCGAGGCCCGCCGTGAACATGTGGTGCGCCCACACGATGAAGCCGATGAACCCGATCGAAACCATGGCGTAGGCCATGCCCAAATAACCAAATATTGGCTTGCGCGAGAACGTTGAGATGATCTGGCTGACGATCCCGAAACTCGGCAGGACCATGACATAGACTTCCGGGTGGCCGAAAAACCAGAACAGGTGCTGGAACAGGACCGGGTCGCCACCGCCGGCGGCGTCGAAAAACGTGGTGCCGAAATTGCGGTCGGTCAGCAGCATGGTGATGGCGCCGGCCAAGACCGGCATCGCCAGCAGGAGAATAAAAGCGGTCGTCAGCTCGCTCCAAACGAACAACGGCATCCGGTGCAGGGTCATACCCGGCGCGCGCATATTGAAGATCGTGGTGATAAAATTGATCGCGCCCAAAATCGACGACGCGCCGGCCAAATGCAGCGCAAAGATTGCCATATCGACCGAAGGCCCGGGCTGGCCGGCCACCGAGGATAAGGGTGGATAGATCGTCCATCCGGTGCCCGCTCCGCCGCCCACCAGCGTCGACCCCACCAGCAGTAGGAATGCCGGCGGCAGCAGCCAGAACGAAATGTTGTTCATGCGCGGAAACGCCATATCAGGCGCGCCGATCATCAGCGGGATGAACCAATTGCCGAAGCCGCCGATCACGGCCGGCATGACCACGAAAAATACCATAATCAGGCCATGGGCGGTTATCACCACATTCCACAACTGGCCATCGACGGCGCCGTCGGCGACGAAGAATTGTCCGCCGGGATCCTGCAACTCCATGCGCATTAGAATCGACATCGCCCCGCCAATCAAACCGGCGACGATCGAAAAGACGATGTACATCGTCCCGATGTCTTTGTGATTGGTCGAATAGGCGAAGCGGCGCCAACCGGTCGGGCGATGCTCGGCGTGGGTATCTTCTATAGGCGCGCGGTCGGTGATGGTCGCGTCAACCATGTTCGATCTCTCCTCGCCGCTCAGCGTTCAGCCACGCCCGGGGGAGTGTCCCCAGGGACGACTACAGGGGCGTCGCCGGCAGCATCATTGCGTACAATCTTGACCGGCCGCGGCGACAGCCTGTCTTCCGCCTCGGCAAAACGCTCGCGGGCCTGCACCACCCATGCATCGAACTCGGCCTGGGAGACAGCTTGTATGGCAATCGGCATGAAAGCGTGGCCGGATCCGCACAGTTCCGAACACTGGCCGTAGTACATGCCGACTTCGTCGATATCGAACCAGAGCTCGTTGGTGCGGCCCGGCACCGCGTCAATCTTCGACCCTAACGCCGGCATAGCGAACGCGTGCAAAACATCGGATGAGGTCACCAGCACCCGGATCTTCTTACCGATCGGCAACACCAAATTCTCGTCCGTCGACAGCAGCCGCAACTGGCCCGGTTTTATCTCGTCGTCCGGAATCACAAACGCATCGAAGGTGAAATCGCCGTGGTCGGGGTATTCGTAGCTCCAATACCACTGGCGGCCGATTACCTTGATCGTCAGATCTGCGTCGACCGTGTCGTCGGAGTCGAACAGCAAGGGCAGCGAGAACAAGCCGATGACGACGAGCAAGAATATCGGAATGACCGACCACATCACTTCGATGAGCGTGTTGTGGGTGGTTTTCGACGGGGTCGGGTTGCGCTTTTCGCTGAACCGGATAATCGTGTAGAGCATCAAACCCAGCACGAACAAGGTGATGGCAATAATCAAATAAAGCAGGAAGTCATGGAACGAGACCATTTGCTCCATAAGCGATGAATGGGCGTCCTGAAAATTCATCTGCCACGGTTCGGGTTGCTGTGCCGACGCTGGCAAGGAGGCGAGGGCGCCAGCAAACATGATCGCCGCCGCGCTGACCCCGCCCAGGCGCGCTGTGCGTTTTACTGCAAAACAATTTTTTATCGATATCATCGTCACCCTTATGCTTCGGCCACAGGAAATTCGGTTTCTCGCGGAAGCGTACCGACTAGGGCAAAACTTCAGGAACATGTTGGTAACTAAACCACGCCCGGATTCCCAACAAGCTAATCCATCATCGTGCGCGAAATTTGAGACACCATGTCGCAGCGCAGCAAACGGTTGCTGGACCGCCAATAATTGGGGTTCGTTGTTCGATTTCGGCGGCTGGTTTTCGAACTTTGCGTTAATACCGGACCGGCTATAATTTTGATTGCCAACGACACCCGCTACTGACAAACCTCTTGCAAGGTTCCATATTGTGGGTGGGCGTCGAGCGCCTACGTAGCGCCGTCAGCGACCGCGACAAGCGATGAAGGAAATTGCGCCATGAGCGATATCGCACGTACAGACGATCTTTTTTTCAACCGTACCGGCATGGACACCAAGCGCGTGGAAGGCTTGGCTGACGACGCCATCGGCGATGCCGACGACGGCGAATTGTTCCTCGAATATCGGCAAAGCGAGAGCATCACCTTTGACGATGGGCGGGTCCGCAACGCCAGTTTCGACACCTCGCAAGGATTCGGGCTGCGCGCGGTGGCCGGCGAAGCGACCGGCTACGCTCACTCGACCGAGCTGTCCGAAGCTGCCATCGCGCGTGCCGGCGAAACCGTTCGCGCGGTGCGCGGCGGCGCTTCCGGCACCGTTGCCAGCCCGCCCGCGGGCACCAACCGCGACCTCTACGCCGATATAAATCCGCTGGGATCGCCGAGTTTCGAAGAAAAAGTCACCCTGTTGAGCGACATAGACGCCTATGCGCGCGCTGCCGACCCGCGGGTCCGTCAGGTAACCGCATCGCTGTCGGGTAGCTGGCAAGCCATCCAGATCGTGCGGGCCGGCGGTTTGCGCGTTGCCGACATCCGACCGATGGTGCGCCTCAACGTTTCCATCGTTGTCGGCGACGGCGACCGCCAGGAAACCGGCTCCCATGGCGTCGGCGGCCGGGCCGCCTATGAACAATGGCTGACGCCCGACAATTGGCATGGCCAGGTCGACGAAGCCCTGCGGCAAGCGCTGGTTAATCTGGAAGCGATCCCGGCGCCAGCGGGCGAAATGCCTGTGGTTCTGGGCCCCGGTTGGCCGGGCGTGCTGCTACACGAAGCGATCGGACATGGCCTCGAGGGTGATTTCAACCGCAAGAAGACATCGGCATTTTCCGGTCTTCTGGGTCAACGCGTGGCCGCGCCGGGGGTCACCGTCGTCGACGACGGCACCATTCCCGACCGCCGCGGCTCGCTCACCATCGACGACGAAGGCACGCCCAGTTCTTACAACGTGTTGATCGAAGACGGCATTCTCAAATGCTATATGCAGGATCGCATGAACGCCCGATTGATGGGCGTCGACCCGACCGGCAACGGGCGCCGCCAATCCTACGCCCACCATCCGATGCCACGGATGACCAATACCTACATGCTCGATGGCGAGGCCGAGCCGGAGGAATGTATCCGCGCCGTATCCCATGGCATATACGCCGTCAATTTCGGCGGCGGTCAGGTCGACATCACCAATGGCAAATTCGTGTTCAGTTGCACCGAGGCTTATCTGATCGAAAACGGCAAGATCGGCGCGCCGGTGAAGGGCGCAACGCTGATCGGCAACGGCCCCGATGCCCTGACCCGCGTGAAATTAATCGGCAACGACAGCCGTCTCGACGATGGCGTCGGCACCTGCGGCAAGGATGGTCAGTCGGTTCCGGTCGGCGTCGGCCAGCCGACGATGTTGCTCGACGCTCTCACAGTGGGCGGTACCGCAGTATAAAAAAACCCCTTGTCATCGGCACAATTCAGCTATGCGCCTATTGCATGAGTGGATTGCCAAGCTGCGCGATTCAACCAATTATGTCGATCTGAATTAAACTACGGATACCCGGATCGGTTCGCACCAGACTGCGGGTAACTACCAATCGATGCCAGACGACAGCCGCCTCGATATGCCGGCAAGCAGCAGCGCGCCCTTCGCAGGAAGGGCGCGGCGCACGCAGCGTGCGCGTCAAGTTCTGCGCAGCGGTATCGTCGTCGCGATTGCGCTCATTCTGTTGGTGTGGGCCGGAAACTGGGCCTTCAACCAGTGGAGCAAAATTACCGAAACCGACGCGCGCATCACGACCGATCAGATCGCCGTAAGCAGCCGGATCAGCGGTTGGGTCACCGAACTGCCGGTCATCGAAGGCGATCGGATCGTGGCCGGTGATTTACTGATCGCCATCGACGGGCGCGACGCCAAACTGAGACTCGACGAGTTGGATGCCCGCCTGCTGGCGATCGGTTCGCAGCGCGCGCAGATTTCGGCTGAAACCGCCATGATCGACGCCCAGACAAAGAGCCGCCAGGAAGCGGCCGCAGCGCGGGTCAAGGCCGCCCGGGTGGGCGTGACAGCGAGCCGCGAACAGCGCGACCTGGCGCGCACCGATTACGAACGGATCAAATCGCTAACCGGAACCCGTGTCCTTTCGCAACAGCGGCTCGACCAGACGCGAACCGAACTCAGCAGGAACGACGAACGCTATCAGGTGGCCGTGGCCAATCTGGCGACGGCCCAGGCCGACGCGCGCGAGGCAGACGCCGACCGGCAGCAAATCCTGGTCAACGAAAGTCTGCTGGAAAATTTGCGTTTTCAGGAGGCGCAGATCGCCTCGGAGCGCGATCGCCAGGTGCTCGATATCGAGGACCGGACAATCCGCAGCCCCTTAAACGGCGTCGTTTCGCGCACCTTTATCGATAAGGGTGAGTTCGTGCGCCCGGGCCAACGCCTGATGCTGATTCACGACCCCGACAATATCTGGGTCGAGGCGAATATCAAAGAGACCGAACTGCGCCATTTAGAGCCCGGCATGCCGGTGAGGCTGCACGTAGACGCTTTCCCCGACCACGCGTTTACCGGCACGGTGGAACGCATCGGGCAAGCCGCCACCAGCGAGTTCGCACTACTGCCCAACCCCAATCCCAGCGGTAACTTCACCAAGGTGACGCAACGCCTGCCGATCCGTATCAGCGTGACGCAGGATCAGGGAATGTTGCGTCCCGGCATGATGGTGGTGATCGAAATTGACATCCCAGGCCGTTAGCGCAAGCGCATCGGGGTACGGCCGCACCCACGGCCTCCTCATCGTCGTGATGTCACTCATGTCGAGTATGGCGCTGGCGCTGTCGGGAACAATTGTCAACGTGGCCGTACCCGATATCATGGGCGCTTTCGGCGTGGGCCAGGATCTGGCGCAGTGGATGGCAACCGCCTTTTTCGCCGCCATGACAACGGGCCTATTGGCGAGTAGCTGGGCGATCCGCTCGTTCGGGCAACGCCAGGTGTTCGTCGGCATGATGGGCGTCTTCATTGCCGGCTCAGTGGTCGGCGGCACCAGCCAGGAGTTCAACATAATCATCCTGGCCCGCACGGTTCAGGGCTTCGCCGCCGGCGTGATTCTGCCTCTGACACAACTTGCCATGTATCGGGTTTTCGGGCCCGACCGGCGAGCGACGGCGAACGGCTGGTTCGGTCTCAGTTTTGTGCTGGGCCCGGGTATCGGTCCTTGGGTTGGCGGTTTGGCGATCGATGCGTTCGACTGGCGGTTTACCTTCTACGTCGCGTTACCGATAGCTGCCACTACGGCGCTGCTGGGAAGTTTCGTGTTGCCGTCGCGCGAGGAGACCGGGCCGCGTCCAAACTTCGACATTTTCGGCTTCGCACTACTCGCGGTCGCCCTAATGGCTTCGCTTAGCGGCCTGTCCAATGGCCAGCGCCTTGGATGGGCATCGGACACTGTGGTGCTGTCGTTGACCCTTGGTATATTCAGCGCTGTTGCGTTCGTCCTATGGGAGTGGTGGCACGACGATCCGCTACTCGACGTTCGCCAATTTGGCTCGCGCCATTTCGCTGCCGCCAATGTGCTCTCATTCTTATTTGGTGTCGGCCTGTTTGGATCGCTCTATCTGACGCCGATTTATGTCCAACTGGTGCAGAGCTATACGCCAACCCGGGCCGGCCTGGTTCTGATCCCCGCGGGACTTATCCTCGGTCTCGTCATGCCGCTGATGGGCCGGATCGGCGACCGTGTTCCCGCCTACATCCCGATCATCCTCGGTTCTGCCGGTTTTGCCTGGTCCAACTACGCGCTGGGCACTGTCGATGCCAATACCGCCTTTTGGACATTTGCGCTTATCGTCATGATCGGCCGCGCCGCGCACTCGGCGATTTTTCCGCCGTTGATGGCCGCGGGCCTGCGGAACATTCCAGCGGCGCAAATACCGTCGGCCAACGGCACCATAAATTTTACCCGCCAGTTGGGCGGCGCCTTCGGCATTAATCTGTTGGCGATATTCCTCGAACAACGAATCGCATTCTTCAGCGACGCCTTCGCCGCGACGCAGTCGGCAAGCAACGCGGTCACCGCAGAATTCCTCGACAAGGTGGAAAACCTGCTGGCCATTGGCGGTTTGCCCGAGACCATCCAACAACCGGGCGCTCTGCTCTACCTGAGCCGGGTCGTCTCGGCGCAGGCGACCACGATGGCATTCCGCGAAACGTTCCTCATGTTCGCAATCGTTGGGCTGTCCGGGATGGTTTTCGCGCTGTTCCTGCGCTCGCCAAAAACCCGCGGATAGTTGCTAGATACCGAGCGCTCGGGCAGCGGCGTGCAGCGCCTCGCGACGGGTATCGTGGCGGTGGTCGGGCGAGAGCAACGATAGGGCGCCGAGTTTGTCGAGCACCTGGCCCGTTTCGGCGCCGACACCCGCGACGAAAACTTGTTTGTCGCGCGATTGTACCTGTTTGATGACGGCCTCAACGGCGAGCGACGCACTCGAATCGAGAAAGGGAACGTCGCTCAGATCGACAATCAGGAGGTAAGGAGTTCGAGTCTTCCCTTGTACGCCATATATTTCAAATGGTTAGCTAAACACCTGCCCGCTCATTTTTCTTTTGGGGTAGCAAATGGGGTAGCAAAACCGTCGAAATTCTGGCAATTACGACACTATGCCCGCCGCCCCGGAAAACCTCCCCGCCCTCGAACAACAGCTTTATTCCCGTCTGCTCGACTTCAACCGCCTAGACGATGAGTGGCCGAAGGGAGCGACAGCGTTGATACGGGCTAAAATCGGCCGTCAGCACAGCGAAGCGCTATCGGATATCGCGGAGTTGGAGAAGCGCATATTCGAAGCCCGCGCCGAGTCGCTGGACGATGCCGCGGTGCAGCTTCGGCGCCTGGCGGCCGTCATGGACGAAATTGACACTCGACGCTTACTGTCATCGCCCGGCGTGCGCCGGCTGGTCAATTCGGTGCTGGATGCAGTCGAACGGTCGGTTTAGGCTTTAAAGCGGATTTAGTATCTGCTTTTAGAAAGCTCACGTAGTTCAGGCAGGCGAGCACAGCAATGAGCATTGGATTTCGTCACTTCTTGTTTGATGCAAGGGGCGACGTACGCCGGATTTCGAACAAGCTCATGGACGAGCTGATAGATGGGAAAAACGCCCTGCCTGAGTATGCGGGCCAGTCGCTGCGCTTATTCGACGCCACTGTCGAAATCGAAAACAAGAAGCCGGTGAAATTAAGCCACACAAGCGGCTCTATCGTTCATTTCGATGAGAACGGCAAAGCGGATCGGCATTTCCGGCAAACGGCAATGCTGGCAGGAGAAAACCTACCGGACCTAACTCCACTGGA
>JAPUHN010000177.1 GCA_027297685.1 Alphaproteobacteria bacterium
TCGCATTCGGCGGCGCCGGACCGCTGCACGGTGCGGAAGTCGCCGACATGCTCGATATTCCGGAGGTCATCGTTCCCGCCCATCCAGGCATCACTTCGGCGGCCGGATTGCTCACCACAGACCTCAAATACGACGCCATTAAGACCGAATTTCAGGTTGAGAGAAGCGTCGATTTGCAGAAACTTTCAGCCGATTTTGTCTCGCTCGAGGCCGATCTACGCCGTCAATATGCCGCCGACGGTATCAGCGATGCCGATGTGCAACTTAGCCGGGCCGGCGATCTGCGCTATGTCGGACAAGGCTATGAGCTGCGCATAGAATTTCCCGATCGCCCCATAGACGCTGCCGTTTTGACTGATGTCTGGAGGGCATTTCACGACCGCCATGAAGCAGAATACGGGCACGTGTTTACTGACAGCCCGATTGAAATTGTGAATATTAGAATGACGGGTGTCGGCATAATGCCAAAGATCGCCGCGCCGACGCGACAAGACGGTAAGTCGACGGACGCGGCGGCATTGCGTAGCGGAACTTGCGTATTTCGCGTGTCCGGCGAGCTGCGGCCGTTCGAGACGACGTACTACGAGCGCGACAACCTGAGCGCGGATGCGTCGATCAACGGGCCGGCGATTATTGTTCAGACGGACACGACGATCGTCGTACCGCCGGACTGGGTGGCAACGATAGAGACCGGCGAAAACATAATTCTGCGCAAGGAGAGCTAATTCGATGGCCGTAAAATCGCATTCGAAAACGAGCGATGGCAGGACTCGTATCGACCCTGTTACGGCCAGTGTCATACAGGGCGCACTGGAGAGTATCGCGGTCGAAATGGGACACAAGCTCATGCGTATGTCCTATTCCTCCATCATCCGCGAATCAGAGGATTTCGGCGCCGCCCTTACCGATCCCATCGGTCGTCAGTTATGCGAGACACCGCAGAGCACGCCGCTGCAATCGGGACCGATACCGGGATATATAGAAGGGATCTTGCAAATCTTCGCCGAACGCGGCGACGACATTTTCCCCGGTGACGTCATAATTCATAACTCCGCCTATCACGGTGCGTCGCACGGTCCGGATGTCGCTTTTTGCATACCGGTATATTTCGACGCAACTTTGGTTGGATTTTCCGTAACGACCGCGCACCATCTCGATATCGGTGCGCTGAGCCCAGGCAGTTGCGGCATCGTCGATGCCATGGACGCCTATGCCGAAGGCCTGCAAATGAAAGCGCTAAAGATCTACAGCGCCGGCGTTGCCAATGAACAGCTTTGGCAAATGCTGCGCGACAATATTCGCGCATCGGACCTGGTGGTCGGCGACATGGAAGCGCAAATTGCAGCTGCTCGCATTGGCGCCGATCGGTTTGTCGAGCTGATCGAGCGCTATGGCTTGGCAACCGTCGAGGCGGCGTATGAAGATCTGATGGATTATTCAGAACGCGTTATGCGCGACGCCATCACCGCACTGCCCGATGGGCGCTACAATGCACGCACTTATATTGACGGATACGAGGACAGCGACGATCCGATGCGGCGCGATCTGCCGATCGAAGTAACCGCCATTGTCGACGGTGACACCATCACCGTCGATTTTTCCGGCACCGCGCCGCAGGTAGCTGACCGGCCAATAAACATGCCGCTCAAAGGCACGACAGATTGCGCCGTCTGGTTGACCATACGCTCGATCCTGCTCGACACGGCGGTCCATGGACACATTCCACAAAACTCAGGACTGACACGGCCGATCAAAATCGTTGCGCCGCCGTCGAGCCTGGTCAATCCAACCTTTCCCGCGCCAACCATTGCCCGTTTTTGCACCGGCAACCAGGCAGCAGACACGTTGATGAAAGCGCTCGGCCAGGCGGTGCCCAAGCAAATCAGCGCCGGCATCGGCAATCTTCATGTTATCGCCTTTTCGGGTATCCAAGACGAAAGCCATTGGGTGCATATGGAGATTCACGAGGGCAGCTACGGCGGCCGATATGGCAAAGATGGTCTCGATGCGGTCGACACGCTCTATGCCAACACGCGCAATAATCCGATCGAGGACATCGAAACTCACCTCCCCTTGCGCGTCAATCGGTACGAGTTGCGCAACGATGCTTGCCCACCGGGCAAGTGGCGCGGCGGTATCGGATCTATTCGCGAGTTCGAGTATCTCGAAGATGGCGGCGTATCGGTCGAGGGCGAAGGTCACGTCTACGCGCCGTGGGGTTTCGACGGCGGTAGCGATGGTTTCACATCGGCACTCATTTTCGAACCGAACCAGGGCAACGGCATGCCGCTGCCGTCCAAGCTACCCAACAAAGCAGTCAAAGCCGGCGACAAACTTGTCTTGATCGGCCCCAGCGGCGGTGGTTATGGCAACCCGTTCGAGCGTGATAGCCTGCAGGTCGTCGAGGATGTTCGCGACGGATATTTGTCAGTCGACAGCGCACGTTCGGACTATGGCGTCGTGGTCACGCCAGCCTTGGAGCTCGATGCGGCCGCGACTGAAGCTTTGCGCCAGGATTTGCACCCCAATTAAATGCCGAATTTCTCGAAGGACAAGGGCAATGAAAATCAAAATCATCAATCCAAATACCTCCCAAGCTATGACCAAAGCCATCGGTGAGGCGGGACAGTCCGTGGCTCGGCCAGGGACTGAAGTGTTTTGCGTCAGCCCGGAATTTGGTCCGGAAAGCATCGAATCCTATTATGACGAGTTCATGTCGGCGCCCGGCACGATCGAGGAAGTAATGAAGGGCGACGCGGAGGGCTGCGACGCGTATATCCTGGCGTGCTACGGCGATCCCGGATTGCAGGGCGCCCGCGAGGCGACAACGAAGCCGGTTTTGGGTATTGGCGAGGCGTCCTTGTATACAGCGTCGATTCTCGCCGCTCGTTTTTCCATTGTGACAGTTATTCCCCGCATCAAGACCATGATCGAGGAGATGGTCGCGGGCTACGGCTTTTCGCACAAATGCGTTTCGGTGCGAACGACGCCCTATTACGTGCTCGACATCGAACGCGACCCCGACGGCGCCATGCAGGCGTTACGCGATGAAGCGCGCCGGGCGATGGAAGAAGACATGGCTGAGGCTATTTTACTCGGCTGTGCCGGGTTCGCCTCCTTTGCCGATAGCCTTGAAAAAGAACTAGGCATCCCCGTCCTCGACGGCGTCGTCTGCGGCGTCAAACTCGCCGAAGCAGTAGTCGATCTGGGCAAGAGCACCTCGAAATATTCCACCTACCGAGCGCCCGAGGCAAAACGCTATACTGGGATTTTCGAGAAATTTGGCCAGACTGGCAAGCCGATAGCTGCCGAATAGTACGGAGCGGACCTTATGGAAAACTGGGCAAACCGCAAGACCCTCATCCTCAGCCGCGCTGATATGATAGGTCTGTTGACACCGGCGGAATATAACGGGTGCGTCGAACAGGCGTACAGGATGCATGGCGAGGGTCGGTTCTTCATGGAACCGAAAGGGCACATCGTGCTCGACAAATATCCCGGCGAATGGGAGGCCATGCCCTCCTACATAGAAGAGCCCGAAGCGGCCGCCTGCAAATGGGTCTCGATCCGCGAACAAAACCGCGAAAAATTCGGCCTGCCCACCGTTTTTTCGATCCTCATTTACACCCATCCAGAAACCGGCTTCCCATTGGCCATTCTAGACGGCAGTTATCACACGGTGATGCGCACGGGGTCGTCGGCGGCGGTGTCGGCAAAATGGCTGGCGCGCAAAAACTCGAAAAGTCTGGCGATCGTTGGAGCAGGGCACATGGCCGAAGGCGCGCTTGCGACCTGCAACGAAATATTCGACTGGCAGGAGGTTCGCATCTGGAGCCGTAGTCAGGCCACGTTGGACCATTTCGTTGCCGAACAGCAGCCTAAATACGACAAATTTACCATTCAGACGTCGACCGATCTTGAAGACGTGGTGCCGGGCGCGGACGTCTTGGTTACGCTGACGCCGGCACGAGGCCCGATCGTCAAGGATGAGTGGATTGCGCCGGGCACGCATATTGCCGCCGTCGGCGCCGACAAGGGCGGCGACCAGGAATTGGAATCGGAGATTCTAAAACGCGCACGAATATTTGTGGATGACATCCGGCAATGCCGCAACGATGGCGAAATCAATGTCCCCCTGTCTCAAGGCGTTATCACCGAGAACGATATCGCTGGCGAGATAGGCCAAGTCGTTGCCGGCAAGATGGAAGGCCGAACATCCGACGACGAAATCACTGTGTTCGATTCAACCGGAATCGCATTACAAGATTCAGCGACCGTACCGTTGGAATATGAACGCGCTGTCGCCGCCGGCGTTGGGATCGAGAAAAAAATGATTTCAACCTAGCTCGCAATGGCACGGGTGTCGGGCAGTAACGTCCCGGCGCGATTCGTCGCTTGCTCGTTTTCGCGGGTGGCTGTTCGATCCAAAGTGCAAAACCAAAAATCCAACAACCCAGCCTCCCAGGAATTTAATCAATGGCCGAGCAATTCGAATCTGCTTTCTCTTCGTTCCAACTGGGCAAATACAAGCTGAAGAACCGCATTGTCATGGCGCCGCTGACGCGCCAATCGGCAGAAGCGGACGGTACGCCGACAGACGAAATGGCGGCCTATTACGCGCGGCGCGCGCGCGGCGGCGTCGCCATGATCATCTCCGAGGGTACCTATCAGAATGACGAACTGGGATGTAAGGGCTATCTGAGCCAGCCGGGTTGCGCGAACGCCAAGCATGTCGCGGGCTGGCGGAAGACTGTCGACGCCGTGCACGCCCAAAATATTCCGATTATCTTGCAGCTCATGCATGGCGGACGGGTGACCGATCCGAGATGTCTGTTCGAAGGCCAACAGCCGGTATCGGCAAGCGATTCGCACAGCCCCGGCTGGGTGCTGTATACGGATTCCGACGACGAAAAAAATGATCGCGGCTTGTCGGGAGAGTGGCCCAAGGTGACCTTTCCGCCGGCGCGCGCGGCGAGCGAGGACGAAATCGAGCGCATTGCCGAAGGATTTGCGGAGGGTGCCGCGCGGGGCATCGAGGCCGGTTTCGATGGCGTCGAGCTGCACGGTGCCAACGGTTATTTCTACTATCAGTTCATCGATACAAAGCAGAACAAGCGCACCGATCAATATGGCGGTTCGCCGGAAAACAATGTTCGCGCCGCTATCCTGGCCTGCCAGAAGGTGCGCGACGCAATCGGCCCCGACAAGATCATTACCTTGCGGCTGTCGCAGGACGGTGTCGACGATTTCACCGGCGCCTGGGAGGGCGGCGTCGACTATGCCAAAGCGATCGGCGAAGCGCTTCGCGACGCGCCGATCGACGCGCTTCACTGGTCGAGTTTCGATTGGAGCGACAACAAGGATCCCAATTCCGACACGCCGATGCCACAGGTCTTGAAAGAGGCCAGTGGGCTGCCGATGATCGCCAACGGCGGCATTGCGGAAGGCGAGCACGCGGAGCATGTCGTTGCCTCTGGGGCCGCCGATCTATGTGCCGTCGGGCGCCCCCTGTTCGCGCATCCGGACTGGCCCTATATCGTGCGCGCCGGTGAGACTTATAATTGGACCGAGTTCGACCGCAAATACGTGGTCAAGCCGAGCTACGATTACGCCTGCGGCTATCCTTTAAATCTCACGGCTCCCAATTGGGATCCCGATTTCAGCAAGCGGCGGCCGAAATAGACGCGCTGCTGTTTTGGGTTGCCGCTCGCGGCAGCCTGAAAGAGCGTCAAGCCGGTTTCCGGACACCGCCATAATCGATGCCCGCGAGGCGCGTCATTTCTTCCTTCCAGGTCACAAGATCATCGGAGACGAGCTGGCTGAGATGGCTGTGGCCGCAGGCGCGGGCGAGGATTTTCATCAGTTCGACAGATGCCTCAAAGAAGCGGGACAGCTGCTGTGCAGACTTTTCCACTTCCAGGCGCGCCATAAGACCCGGATTTTGCGTTGCGATACCGACCGGACAGTTATTTGTGTGGCAGGCGCGCATGCCAAGACATCCAATGGCCTGGATTGCGGCATTCGAAACAGCCACTGCATCGGCGCCGAGCGCCAAAGCCTTGGCAAAGTCCGCGGGTTTACGCAGACCACCCGTTATAATGAGGGAAATATTGGATTGCCCGAGATCATCAAGATGGCGTCGGGCGCGGGCCAGGGCGGGAATTGTCGGGACCGAGATATTATCGCGGAATATGAGGGGCGCCGCGCCCATCGAGTATGATGTAATCGACACCGACCTCGATGGCGGCGTCTATATCTTTTTCAATGTGCTGCGCCGACAGCTTGTAACCAATCGGAATTCCACCGGTGGCGTCGCGGACTTCGTCTGCGAACTCTTTGATTTGAGAAGTCGTTGTCCACTCGGGGAAGCGGGCCGGCGAAATCGCGTCTTCTCCTTCATTCAGATTTCGCACAAGCGCAATCTTACCCATTACTTTGTGGCCCGGCAGATGTCCGCCGGTTCCGGTTTTGGCCCCTTGACCTCCCTTGAAGTGAACTGTGGCAAACGCCGCAGCTTTAAATCTATTAAATCAATGGCTTAATCAATTGTCGCCTCGACAACGGGACGAGCGGGTAGCGTGTTGGGTAGCGAATTAGCCGTTTTCACGACCTTTGACGGCAAAATGACTTGGAGCGAATACAACCGCCGCAAGCCGAACGGAGAACTAACGAGTTGGTCGTCAATGCCGCTGTTCAAGACCCCCCTTGGGGTGGTCGCCCCACTTCGCCCACGTGTGCTAGCGCATATATGCCGCCGCGCCCGATGCCTGCGCTATAAAAATTAAATAAACTGATGCCTGCGCCCCAGCGACGCCACCGACCAGAGCAATCAGGCCGACGGTGTTTTCCAGTCGTCTTGGACGGTGTGGTGGTCGTAGACGCACTTTGGCCTTTTTTTAGGTAGTTGGTGCCCGGCAAGTGACAGCGCGTACTGGCGACCACGGGGGCGACGTATCAGGCGGAGCCGGGTGATGGCTCAGATCACCGCGATCAGGC
>JAPUHN010000178.1 GCA_027297685.1 Alphaproteobacteria bacterium
TCATGCCAGCGCCGGTATCGCGAACGGCAATCTGAACGTAATTGCCCGCCGCAACCCCATCGCAAACGCGCAGATCGCCTTCTTGAAGTTCGATGTTGGAACATCTGATCTCGAGAATACCTCCACCCGGCATCGCGTCGCGGGCATTGATCGACAAGTTCAACAGGGCGCTTTCCAACTGCCCGGAATCGGCCAGGATAGGCCATATATCTTTGGAAACATCCGTTAAAATCTTGATCGGTTCACCCAGGGTGCGGTGGAGGAGATCATGGAGACTCGGAACGAGCTCCGCTAAATCGATCGAATGCGGTTGAAGCGCCTGTTGCCGGGAGAAGGCGAGCAAACGTTGCGTCAACTCGGCGCCGCGTGTGGCGGCGCGATCGATTGTGGCCAGCAGGAGGTTGTCGCCGATCTGGTCGCCCAGGAGTTCGGCGTTCCCGAGAATAACCGCCAGCAAATTGTTGAAGTCATGCGCCACGCCGCCGGTCAACTGGCCGACTGCCTCCATTTTTTGGGCCTGGCTTAGCTGTTCTTCGGTTCGCCTCAACTCAGAGACGTCCTCACCTAACACAAAGTATCCCTCGATATTATTGTCGAGTCCCCGATGCGGAACGTGGGTCGCCCGAATGGTTCGCGTCACGCCGTCGGGATAGTTGATGCTTTCAACGTAGGATAGTTGCTCGCCAGCGAGCGCCCTGTTAATTCGAGGCCGTAGCTTTTCGTATTCCTGCCCAAATAATTCAGCGGTCGTTTTCCCCAGGACATCCTCAACCGGCCGTGCAAGCCATTCGGTGCAGGTTTTGTTCGCGAACCGGAAGCGTTGTTCTGCATCAATATAAGCGATTAGCACCGGCAGGTTATCAGTGACCAGTCGAAGTTGATCGCGGCTCTCCTCGAGCGCTCTCTCCGCCTCCACGCGATCCGTAACGTCTCGAATGTGGACAACAATGGCCGCTTCGCCTTTCCATGTTATTCGTGCAGCCGATCGTTCGACGGGAACTCTAGATCCGTCGAGCCTTAGGAAATCGGATTGTGCCAACTTCACGACTTCCGTTCGCATTACCTTGGTTCTGCGTTGCTCGATTTCTGCCTGATACTCGGCAGGATGGAGGCTGTTCACCGGTTTACCGATCAAATCATCCGGTGAGGGCGCCGCAAGGATTTTAGCCAAACTTGTGTTGGCAAATACAATTTTACTATCAACCAGCACAAACATTCCGTCCGGCGACAATTCTGCCAGCTGCCGGTAGCGTATTTCGCTGTCGTTTAACGCCTGCTCGGCTTGCCGGCGCTCGATGGCCTGCCCGATCAAGAATCCTATCTCGGCTGTAATGGAGAGAAACTGTTGATCCGGTTCAATGACCTGCGGGGAGAAAAACTCCAACACAGCTACGACAGCCTTATTCGCCATCGCCGGAAAAGCGAAACCGGACTTGAGGCCGGCATCGATGCGTGCGTTCGCCCGGGGGAATTGTTGGTACGTCGCGTCAGAAACCATCCATTGCGGTGTGGCTTCCGCCATGACGCGGCCTGGCATACCCTCGTACGTATAGTGGGTCGCTTCGGTGACCTGTCGATAGTTCTCGTACTGTTCGGGATCGTCGATATGCCACAGTTTAGTGGATTCAAGCTCGCCAGTGCCGCCCGTAGCGGGCATGTAGGCGTGGCCGACCGGCCATCCGGTGTAGTCGCACACCTCGTCCAGGCACGCCTGTATTGCTTCATCCAGGGTAGCCGCTTCGTTGGTCTTAACGGCTATCCTGCTCAGCAGTTCGCTCTCGCGGACAATTTGCTGCATATCCGCCAGCGTGCGCTCGCCGACGGGGTAGTCGTCACCGACATCGTTGCTAACTGAAAAGGCCCTTATTTCCGGCGGATTACTTTCATCCGGCGCTGCATCAGGTTTCTCGCTACGGGACGATTGCCGCAAGCTGTTTCTCCCCTCAAAGAGAACTGCGAATGCTCCGAGACTGAGCAAATCCCAATTGCAGAATCTCTTCCAATAACGGTGCTATTGTATTTAGCAATGGTTAACATTAACAAATGATTAACTGCACTTTGCACGAGTGCTTCTCAGCCGCCAAGGGCCATCTATTCAGGTGCCGGTCCAATTTCACGACGATGTTGCGGCGAATGTCGGGTTTTGATGCGGTGGACGGCTCCCGCCGCCAGTTCGATCGATGATGGGCCTTTGGCGACCGGCGCGCCGATGATCTCGCGGATCAACTTGGCGATAATGGCGACGGTGAAGGATTGGTAATCGGTGGCCGTCATGACAAATGCCCCGATACCGCCGATCACGTTGCGCCGGTAATAGCGGTCCAGCGTCGGGTAGTCGTTCAGAATGGCTAAACCGTTGACTGAGATGCCGTTGGCGACCGCCCGGTCGCGCGCTGCCACCGTCGGTACAATCAGGTCGGAACGGCCATCACCCGAGATGTCGATCACCCGGCGCCGGCCATCGAAGCCGTTGCGGTCCAACGCATGGATGGAGAAATGGACGGCGCCATAGATGCCCGTACTGCCACCGGGGATCTCGCGGCCGGTGGCGGCGATCCGGTCGGCAAAGGCAATGGCGCTTGCCGAATCGCGCAGCAGGGTCCAATCCACGGGCATCTCCTGCCTGACACCGTCGGACCACTGCATGAGGGCGACGGCGACGCCATTGTCGCCGGCGTCGCGGATCGCCGCGTGCACTGCGGGGTCGCGGAAGGCTTCCGACAGACCACGCATCTGCAACTCGAACTC
>JAPUHN010000179.1 GCA_027297685.1 Alphaproteobacteria bacterium
GGGCGCCACCTTCGGCGTGTGGATGGTGCTGATGGCTATTCTGGGCGGCAAGGGAACGTTGTGGGGACCGGTTCTCGGCGCGGTCGTGTTTCACGTCACTCAGGAATTTTTCTGGAGCACCCTGCTCGGCTGGCAGCGCGTTGCGATGGGGCTGCTCATCGTCGCCGTCGTGATCTTCTTCCCCCTCGGGATCATGGGCTGGGTACGCGAACGCTGGCCCGAACGGTTCGGTCTCACGGTCGAGGACCCCGCCTGATGAGCGCACTGCTGGAAGTCGAAGGCGCCTCGAAGGTGTTCGGTGGCGTCGTCGCCAACAACAACATTTCGCTGGCCGTACCGGAAGGCCGGATCATCGGCCTGATCGGGCCGAACGGCTCGGGCAAGACGACGCTGTTCAATTCGATCGTCGGCTCCCACCCCATCGACGCCGGCTCGATCCGCTTCGACGGCCGTGAGATTTCGGCGATGAGGGTTCCCGAAATCTCCCGCCTGGGAATGCTGCGCACCTTCCAACAGACCCGCATCTACGGTGAGATGACTTGTGTCGAGAACATGCAGGTCAGCATGCCGCACGATCAAACCGGCATCGCCACCATGTTCGCCAAGTACCCGCCGGAGGTGCTGGAAGAAGCCGAGGAATTGCTCGAATTCGTTGGGCTTTATTCGAAGCGCAGATTGTTGGCCGGCGACCTGTCGTTCGGCCAGCAGAAACTGCTCGAATTCGCCATGGCGCTGATGAACGGCCCCAAGCTGCTGTTGCTCGACGAACCCACGGCCGGCATCAACCCGACCCTGATCAACGGCCTGATCGACCGCCTGAAACGGGCCAACGCCGAGCTCGGCATCACGCTGCTGGTCATCGAACACAACATGCGGGTGATCATGAATTTGGCCGAGCACATCTACTGCCTGGCGCATGGCGAGATGCTGGCCGACGGCCCGCCCGAGCAGTTGCAAAACGATCAGCGGGTGATCGACGCCTATCTGGGAGCGCACTGATGTCCGACGACCCCCCCGAACAGCGCCCACCCGGAACCCGTGGCAGGTTGCGCGGCGATGGCGCCGGCAGCGTCGATACCGTCATCTCGGTCGACGACGTTACCCGCGAGGCCGAGCGTCTCGCCGCAGAGGGCCCATCGCGCGACGAAATCGCGGCGCTGGCCGCCGGCACGCCGTTTCTCTATATCGATGGTCTGGTCGCCGGTTACGGCAAGATGGAGATTCTCCACCAACTGGATTTACAGGTTGGCAAGGGCCAGTCGCTATGCCTGATCGGGCCGAACGGCGCCGGCAAATCGACCGTGCTGCATTCGATCTACGGCTTCACCAATATTACCGGCGGCACCATTTCCGTCGACGGGCGCGATATCACGCGGCTCGGACCCAACGCAAAACTGCGCGACGCCGGTGTTGCCTACATCCTGCAGGACAATTCGGTCTTTCCCGACATGACGGTCGAGGAAAATTTATGGATGGGCGGCTATCTCATGGATCAGCCGGCAAAGGCGAAACAGGCTGCCGAACAGGTATTCGACCGCTATACAAGGCTGGCGGAACGGCGCCATCAGTTGGCCCGCGTTCTATCCGGCGGCGAGCGCCGATTGCTGGAGATTTCGCGCGCTCTGGTGATGAACCCGGAAATTTTGCTGGTCGACGAACCGTCGATCGGTCTCGAGCCGCGTTACATCGATATGGTGTTCGAAATCCTGCACGACCTGCAGCATGTCGACGGCAAAACCATCGTCATGGTCGAACAGAACGCCAAGAAGGGGCTCGAATTCTCCGACATCGGCTATGTACTCGTCTCCGGTCAGGTGGCGATGGCCGGCAAGGGCTCCGAGCTTCTCGAAAATCCCGACGTCGGCCGCCTATTCCTTGGCGGTTGAGCCTCATTTCCGTTAGTCGACGACCGGCCTATTTATCTCCCACCAACGCTTGCTCACACCCCGCCGCGCGACTATGTTCCCGGTCGAACGGCAATCCCAGTATGAAAGGCAATCCACCATGGAAATGAGTGGCGAGTACCGCATCGAAGCTTCGCGCGAAAAAGTGTGGGATGGCCTCAATGATCCCGACATTCTCAAGCAGGCCATCCCCGGGTGCGACGAGATCGAACGTCTTTCGGACACCGAGATGACAGCCAAAGTTACCGTCAAAGTCGGTCCCGTCAAAGCAAGCTTCACCGGCCAGGTAACGCTCTCCGATCTCGATCCACCGAACAGCTACCGCATCAGCGGCGAAGGAAAAGGCGGCGCCGTCGGCTTCGCCAAAGGGGGCGCCAATGTGCGGCTCGAATCCGATGGCGACGCAACGATTCTATTTTACGAAGTCGACGCCACTGTCGGCGGTAAACTGGCCCAACTCGGCGCCCGTTTGATCGACGGTACGGCGAAGAAAATGGCTGGAGAGTTTTTCAGCAATTTCGCCGAGGCCGTAGCCGGTAGCGCTGAAACCGCAGGCGAAGCTGCACCGGCCGCTGCTGCGCCATCCGCTGCCGCGCCGGGTGCGGCCACCGGTCCGGTCATCGACGTCGGAACATGGATCGGCGGATTAGTCGTTGCCGCGGTGGTTTTATTGGCCTTGATTGCCGGATAGCTAAACGCTGTGCGGCGAAACATCGGCAGCTAATTTGTTTTGGTGCCTTGACGCAAGAGGCTGTGGAGAAGAAACTTTCGTTACTATAATTAAACGCACCGGCAGCATTTCAATCGTCGGCGCATTGTGTTGTTGCGGGGCAACCCGATTAGAGGGAGGAAAGCAATGCCCACCGTGTCCATGACGGTGAACGGAAAGTCTGTGTCGGCCGAAGTCGAGCCACGGACTTTGCTCGTTCAATATCTACGCGAGCACCTTGGACTTACTGGCACCCATGTGGGTTGCGACACCAGCCAATGCGGCGCGTGTGTCGTGCACGTCAACGGTGAGTCGGCAAAATCGTGCACCATATTGGCCATGCAGGTCGAGGGCGCCGATGTTGCCACTATCGAAGGTTTGGCGGACGGCGACACCCTGCACCCCATGCAGGAGGCTTTTCGCGAGAACCATGGTCTGCAGTGCGGCTTTTGCACGCCCGGCGTGGTCATGAGCGCCCTCGATTTGGTGCGCACCAACGCAGATCCAAGCGAACGGGAAGTCCGCGAATGGCTGGAGGGCAACCTCTGCCGCTGCACCGGCTATCATAACATTGTGAAATCTATCCTCGCCGGCGCGAAAGCCATGCAGGGATAAGACAATGAGCGAAACTGGCATTGGCGCCGCCGTCAGAAGGGTTGAGGACAAACGCTTCCTGACCGGGCGTGGGAAATATATCGACGATATCGACCAACGGGGGCAACTTTACGCGTGGATGTTACGCTCTCCGCACGCCCATGCCCGTATCAACGGCGTAGACACGGCGACAGCATCGCAAGCCCCTGGTGTCGTTGCGATCTTTACCGGCGCCGACATGGCGGCCGATGAAGTCGGCGGTATTCCGTGCGCGTGGCAAATCCACAACAAAGACGGCTCGCCGATGCACGAGCCGCCGCATCCGCCGCTTGCAGTCGACAAGGTGCGCCATGTCGGCGATCAGGTCGCCGTGGTTATCGCCGAGACCAAGGCGCAGGCGCGCGACGCGGCCGAGCTGATTGCCGTCGACTACGACGTGTTGCCGGCGGCGATCGACATGGACTTAGCGCTCGCCGACAACGCCTCGCTGGTGCACGACGACGTTCCAAACAACCTGTGTTTCGACTGGGAGATCGGCGATAAAGACGCGACCGAGGCGGCGTTCGCCAAGGCCGACCATGTGGTCTCGATCGATATCGTCAATAACCGGCTGATCCCCAATGCGATGGAGCCGCGTGCCGCGATTGCGCAGTACGAACCCTCCAACGGGAACTACACGCTGCATACGACGACGCAGAATCCGCACGTCATCCGGCTGCTCATGGGCGCCTTCGTCCTGCAGATTCCCGAGCACAAATTGCGCATCATTGCACCCGACGTCGGCGGCGGCTTCGGCTCGAAGATTTTCCATTATGCCGAAGAAGCCATCCTCACCTGGGCCTCGGCCAAGGTGCCGCAGCCGATCAAATGGACCGCCGAGCGTTCGGAATCGTTCATCACCGACGCCCATGGACGCGACCACGAAACCCACGCCGAGTTGGCGATGGACAAGGGCGGAAATTTTCTGGGTCTGCGCGTTTCCACCAAGGCAAATATCGGCGCCTATCTGTCGACCTTCGGAGCAGCCGTACCGACCTATCTCCACGGCACTCTTATGGCGGGCGTGTACACGACCCCGGCGATTTACTGCGAAGTGAAGACGGTGTTCACGAACACCGTGCCCGTCGATGCCTATCGCGGCGCCGGCCGGCCGGAGTGCACCTATCTGCTCGAGCGTCTGGTGACCAAGGCGGCGCGTGAAATCGGCATGGATCCAGTGGAGATTCGCCAAAAGAACATGATCCAGCCGGACCAGTTCCCCTACCAAACGCCGGTCGCGCTGGAATACGATGTCGGGAACTACCCGGCCTCGCTCGATACCGCGTTGCAGGCGTCAGATTACGCCGGGTTCGAGAAACGGCGGGCGGAATCGGAGAGCAACGACAAACGGCGCGGCATCGGCATCTCGACCTATATCGAGGCGTGCGGCATTGCGCCGTCGGCGGTTGCCGGCGCGCTCGGCGCCCGCGCCGGGCTGTATGAATCGGCACAAGTGCGCGTCCATCCGACCGGTTCGGTAACGGTCTATACCGGCTCGCACAGCCACGGCCAGGGCCACGAGACGACCTTTGCCCAATTGGTGTCGGAAAGCTTCGGCATTCCCATCGAACAGGTGGAAATCAAACATGGCGACACCGGCGAAGTACAGTTCGGCATGGGCACTTATGGCTCGCGGTCGATCGCCGTCGGTGGTCCGGCAATCCTCAAGGCCTGCAACAAGATAATCGACAAGGCCACGAAGATAGTGGCGCACATTCTCGAAGCCTCGGAATCCGACATCGAATTCAAAGACGGCAAGTTCACGGTATCGGGCACCGACCGCGAAATGGCATTTGCCGAGGTCTCGTTGGCGGCCTATGTGCCGCATAATTATCCGATCGAGGAGCTCGAGCCCGGGCTCGACGAAAATGCGTTCTACGATCCGCTGAACTTCAGTTATCCAGCCGGTTGTCATATCTGCGAAGTCGAAATCGACCCCGAAACCGGCGACGTCGACATTACTAACTTCACTGCCGTCGACGATGTCGGCCGGGTCATCAATCCGATGATCGTCGAAGGCCAAGTCCATGGCGGCCTTGCCCAGGGCATCGGCCAGGCGCTGCTCGAAGGCTGCGTCTACGACGACTCCGGCCAACTGCTGACCGGCTCGTATATGGATTACACGATGCCGCGGGCCGATAATCTGCCCAATCTCAACGTCGGCACCCAGAGCGTGCTCGGCGCCTCCAACCCGTTGGAAGTCAAAGGTGTCGGTGAAGTGGGTGCGATTGGCTCGCCGCCGGCGGTTATCAACGCAATCCTGGACGCGCTGGCGCCGTTAGGCGTCGATGATATTTCCATGCCCGCCACATCGGCAAAGGTTTGGCAGGCTATTCAGAACGCTTAGTTAGGGTCGGCGGTATAACCGGCCAGCAGGGAGGAAAACGATGTATAATTTTAACTACCAGAAAGCTACGTCTCGCGATGATGCGATCTCCGCGCGGTCATCGGCCGATGACGGAAGTTATCTTGCCGGTGGGATGACGCTGATCCCGACCCTGAAGCAGCGCCTCGCCAAACCCAGCGACGTCATCGATCTGGCAGCTATCGATGACCTGGCGGGCATTACCGACGATGGCGGCGCGATTACCATCGGCGCGATGACCACCCACGCGGCAGTGGCTAATTCGGATGTCGTGGCGTCCAAGATACCGGCCTTGGCGGCACTCGCCGGCCATATCGGCGATCCGCAAGTCCGCAACCGCGGCACCATCGGCGGTTCCATCGCCAACAACGATCCCGCCGCCGACTATCCCGCCGGATGCGTCGGGCTTAATGCGACGATCATCACCAACAAGCGTGAGATTTCAGCCGACGACTTCTTCACCGATCTGTTCGAAACGGTGCTCGAGGATGGCGAGCTTATAACCGCCGTAAGTTTCCCGGTCGCCGATAAGGCGGCCTACGCCAAATTCCCGAACCCGGCATCGCGTTACGCCATTGTCGGCGTAATGGTCGCGCAGACCGGCGGCGAGACCCGCGCAGCCGTCACCGGCGCCAGCCAGTCCGGCGTGTACCGCGCCGCCGATATCGAGGCGGCGCTGGGCGATGGGTTGGACGCCGCCGCGGCCAAAGCGGTCAAAGTGTCGGCAGACGGCCTGAACAGCGATATTCACGCATCGGCGGAGTACCGCGCGCATCTGATTTCGATCATGGCCAGCCGGGCGGCAACCGCCGCCGGCTGATTGCCAACTCACGGATCACCTCGGCCGAGGCCCGCGGGAGCACAATCTAGGGGCTTCGGCCGATTTTATTGTGACGCTTGGCCAAATCCCGCCAGTGAGCTATATCAACGCCGATATTTGCCCCCGCGCGTACAATACAAGCGCTGTGATCGTGAGACACCGCGCATCGAACGCCTGCCCGGCGCTGTTTTGCCTACCTCCAACATCGCGAGCGAACGTTGATCAAAATTCCAGATAACGTCGAGTCCACCGTCGAACTGCTGTCACAAGGCAGCTATATCGCCGACCGCAGCCTTGGGACGGCGATCCATCTGGCTTTGAAGCTCAACAGGCCCCTGTTTCTCGAAGGCGAAGCCGGTGTCGGTAAAACCGAGATTGCCAAGGTATTGGCGGACACGCTGGGCCGCAAGTTGGTGCGTCTGCAATGCTACGAAGGCCTCGATGTCGCCTCGGCAGTCTACGAGTGGAACTACGCAGCGCAGATGATCGAGATTCGCATGGCCGAGGCCGAAGGAATCGAAGATCGCGATCGGTTGGGCAGCGACATTTTTTCCGATCGATTTTTGGTCAAACGGCCGCTGTTGCAGGCGCTAGAGCCGTCGCCCGAAGGCCCGCCGGTACTGCTAATCGACGAGCTCGACCGCACCGATGAGCCGTTCGAAGCCTACTTGCTGGAAGTCCTTTCTGACTTTCAAATCACGATCCCGGAGATCGGCACCATCCATGCCGAAGAACCGCCCATTGTGGTGATTACATCGAACCGCACGCGCGAGATTCACGACGCCCTCAAACGCCGCTGCTTCTACTATTGGGTCGACTACCCCAACGCCGATCGGGAAATGGAAATTCTCAAGCTGAAGGCACCTCAGGTCGATGTGAACTTGAGCCGGCAGGTGGTGGAGTTTGTGCAGCGGTTGCGCGAGATGGACCTGTTTAAACTACCGGGCATCGCCGAGACCATCGACTGGGCGTCGGCGCTGCACCAGCTCGACGTGATCGAACTGACGCCGGAAGCGATCGACGACACGCTCGGTGTTTTGTTGAAATACCAGGACGACATCGCGCAGATCCGTGGCAGCGAAGCCGCGCAAATCCTCGATCAGATCAGAAACGAGGTCGCGGCGGCGCAGCTCGCAGCCGGCTGACGAATATGTCGGAGAAATCCATACCCGACGAAGCCCGCCTGGCCTTAGCGGCCCAAGCGACTTTGCCGGAAGTCGCCGGTAATGACCGTGGCGGTGGCAAAATCGCGGCCAATATCATGCACTTCGGGCGCGTTCTGCGCGCCGCCGGCCTGCCGGTCGGACCGGCCAAGGTGCTCGATGCATTTCGCGCCGTCGAGGCGGTCGGTCTGGGCGATCGGCAAGACTTTTATTGGACCCTCCACGCGGTTTTCGTAAACCGGCGCGATCAGCGGGAGATCTTCGATCAGGCGTTTCACATTTTCTGGCGCAACCCACGGCTTTTGGAGCGCATGACGGCCCTTGTCCTGCCGTCGTTCGTCGATCCCACGAGCGCACCGGAAACCGAGGAGATCAATCGGCGGCTGGCCGAAGCGCTAAAGGGCGACCAGCCCAACGCCGGCGAAGACGGCTCGGACGAGGACGACGAACCCGACGTAACCGTCGACGCCGTGATGACATGGTCGGCGCGGGAAGTCCTACAGGATATGGACTTTGAAAAAATGTCATCCGATGAACTCAATCAGGTGAAACGCGCGATCGCCCGAATGCGCCTGCCGATCATGGAGGTGCCAACGCGCCGGTTCCACCGCGATCCCTCCGGGACCCGCATCGACATGCGCGCCACGCTTCGGTCTGCGCTTCGCTCGGGCGGTGCGACGATCCCGCTGCAATACCGCAAGCGGCGCCGGCGCCATCCGCCGTTGGTCGTGTTGTGCGATATATCCGGCTCGATGAGCCGATATTCGCGCATGATCTTGCATTTTCTGCATGCGATCACCAACGACCGCGACCGGGTTCACACATTCCTGTTCGGGACCCGGCTGACCAATGTGACCCGCTATCTGCGCTATAAGGACGTCGACGATGCCCTCGACCGGGTCTCCGAAGCTGTCGACGATTGGTCGGGCGGTACGCGGATCGGCCATTGCCTGCGAGATTTCAATATCAAATGGTCGCGCCGTACGCTGTCGCAGGGCGCCGTCGTCCTGCTGATCACCGATGGCCTCGACCGCGACGCCGCGGAGGGTCTCGAAGACCAAATCGAGCGAATTCATAAGTCGTGCCGGCGGTTGATTTGGCTTAACCCGCTCCTACGTTATGACCGCTATGAACCGAAGTCGCTGGGGGCGCGCGCCTTGCTCCCTCACGTCGATGACTTTCGCTCGGTACATAACTTGCAGAGCTTGCAACAACTGGCCGACGTACTCAGTCGGCCATCCGTCAATGACACCAATATTCGCCGCATGCTGGAGGCCGCCGCATGAACGACACCACACCCACTTCACACGACCATGACGATGTGCTCGAACATGCCGCCGAATGGCGCCGGCTAGGCAAAGACGTCGCCATCGCCACGGTGATCAGCACCTGGGGCTCTTCGCCGCGGCCGGTCGGCAGTCAACTAGCCGTGGACGGTGACGGCAACATGATCGGCTCGGTTTCGGGCGG
>JAPUHN010000018.1 GCA_027297685.1 Alphaproteobacteria bacterium
AATTGGCGCGATCAAAATTTCGCCGACCCTAATGAGATTGTTCATGGATGTGCCAGCTGGTTTCGGTTGCGCAGCCGTTATAGGCACGCCCGCAAACCGCGTCCACCGCCGCCGCGGGTCGTCGGAACCATAGATTGGTACTAGGTCTTTGTGCGCCCTAACGGTAATCATCAATAGCGTCCGTTCTTACCCCAACAGCGGACATAAAATCCAAGGCGGTAAATGTCCGTTATTGACCCATAACGGACATGAAACCTGGCGAGCGATTTAGTGACTCCCAACTTTCGGGTTGCTGATTCCCAAAAAATGCATGTAGCAACATATTTAGTCCGGCGCCGGCATTAGCACGTACAGAATGCTGTTGGCCAATTGCGAAAGCTCTCTTTTCTGGCGCCGATAAATGGTGCCTCGGGCGGTGAAATCAACCGGTCCAAATGCCGCCATTGACGTCGAGGGTAGCGCCGGTGGTGAAGGCCGCGCCCGGCGTACTTAGCCACCAGACTGCGTGGGCGAGTTCTTCCGGCGTCCCGAGCCGGCCGACCGGCGTCACGCTTACGAGCCGCTCCGAGCGCTCGCGGCCCAACGCGGCAAAACGGGGTGTCAGTACCGGACCCGGCATCACGGTATTCACGGTGATGCCGAACGGGGCCAGTTCGACCGCCACCCGGCGCGACAACCCGGTGACGCCGGCCTTGGCGGCGGAGTAGTCAATTGCGGCCACAGTCAAGCCCGTCCGCCCGGCTGATGAGCCGATGTTGACGATGCGGCCGTAACTGTTCGCCTTCATCGCCGGCACGACAGCGCGCATGGGGATGTAGATACCCGACAGGTTCCAGTCGATGCCGGCCCGCCACGTCTCCGCATCGAGTTCTTCGATCGACGGCACCGAATGAAAGCCGCCGGCGCAGTTGGTGAGAATGTCGAGGCGGCCCCACCGTTCGACGATCGCCGCCACAGCGGCGTCCATGTCGGCTTCCGACGTACACTCCGCGGCGGTGCACATAGCCTCGCCGCCGTTGGTCGCGATGTCTTTAACGACAGCTTCGGCCGCGTCTCGGTCGCGATCGATGATTGCAATCTTGGCGCCTTCGGCGGCGAACCGTTCGGCACAGGCAAGGCCGATGCCGGCCGCCCCGCCGCAAACGACGCCGACCTGGTCCTTTATCGATGAAAGGTCTGTCATTAGTTTTGCCCCTAACGCGTTGGGAATTCCGACATTTAGCGTTGCAATACCTGCGGCGTCGCTAAGGACTAGTCGGCAGAAGAAGCGGCTACATTTTGCGTGTGACTGTCGCTGCCTACACTCTTGCCCGATGCCTTCAGCGAATTTATGAAGAAATCGGTGTTGTAAGCGATGTCGATTTGGTCGGGCGTCGGCTGCGTAGCGACCTTGCTTCGGATGTTCGCGTCAGGCTCAAACTCCAATGCGGTGGCGAAGCCTCCCGCTGCCAGTTCGATCGACGACGGACTCGTGGCGACCGGCGCACCGGTGATCTCGCGGATTAACTTGGCGATGATGGCGGCGGTGAAGGCTTGGTAATCGGTGGCCGTCATGACAAACGCCCCGATACCGCCGATCACGTTGCGCCGGTAATAGCGGTCCAGCGTCGGGTAGTCGTTCAGGATGGCCAAACCGTTGACCGAGATGCCCTTGGCGACCGCGCGGTCGCGCGCCGCCACCGTCGGTACAATCAAGTCGGACCGGCCGTCACCCGAAATGTCGATCACCCGTCGCCGGCCATCGAAGCCGTTGCGGTCCATCGCATGGATGGAGAAATTGACGGCGCCATATATGCCCGTACCGCCGCCGGGGATCTGGCGGCCGGTGGCGGCGATCCGGTCGGCAAAGGCAATGGCGCTTTCCGAATCGCGTAGCAGGGCCCAATCCACGGACATCTCCTGCCTGACACCGTCGGACCACTGCATGAGGGCGACGGCGACACCGTCGTCGCCGGAGTCGCGGATCGCCGCGTGCACTGCGGGGTCGCGGAAGGCTTCCGACAGACCACGCATCTGCAACTCGAACTCGCCATCATCGACGCTGCCAGAGGCGTCCACAGCCAGCATCAGCTCAAGGTCGATCGGCTGGCCGGCGTGCGCCGGCATTGTCGCCAGCGAGACCAAGACAATGAGCGCAGGCAGAAACAGGTGCATGCCGCGAAGCCTATCACTATTTCTTCCCGCAACAGAAACAGTGTCTCGCGCAGCACCGGTCTTAGTGTCCGAATTTAACTAATTCTCGCCGTTGGCGGATGCCACAAAATGCGACTGCGCTTACTTCAACCCCCGACATTGCGCCGTGCAATGTACTCTATAAGAGGGCAAACGGGCTTGAGTCGCCGGATCGATGCCCGAAAAATTCCCAAGTTTCTTGTCGATATCTCGAATTACGCCTTACAATAATATCGAAAAGGAGATGCAATTGGTCCACCATCGCATCCGGCGCACGCAGCCTACGGCGGCGGTCGGGAGCTATTCGAAAGCCGTCCTTGCAGGGAATACCCTATATATTTCCGGACAAACTGGGGCTGGGCTAGACGGAAGCCCACCAGTCTTGGGAGACCCCGCTGCCCAAGCCCGGCAGGCTTGCGAAAACATAAAAGTTCTTTTGAAAGAAGCGGGAGGAGACCTAACGCACGTCGTGAAGCTTACCATCTACATCACCGACCGAGCCTATCGGGATCCCGTATACTCCGTGATCGCCGAGTATTTCGGCCCGCACGCGCCCGCAAGTACGGGCGTTATCGTAGATGGTCTCGCTTTGGCAGAGTTTCTGGTTGAGATTGACGTAACCGCGGTTCTGCCCTAATCGGGCGACCTCCGCGTGATTTTTTGTCAGCGGCGCCCGTGCCGGCTCGACACACTGAGACAGACGGGCGAGGTAGTTGTCTGCGGGTGCCGTCACGCCTGAAACAGATCGACGCGACGAAACGGGCTGATGCTTGGGAGACTCCCGAATGGAAGAGTTAAAAATCGACCGTGCAGCCATGGGGCGCTTGGCGAAAGCTTTGGACTTCATCTGCGGAGCGGATCATCCGACTACGGTTGCCCTCAGGGCGGCCGCCGAGAGTGGTTCGGAAGCTGACATCACGAAAGCTCGCAAGCTGTTTCTTAGCTTGAAGTCCGGAGACCGCCGGGCCGCGTTGACCATGCTCGCCGATTGATCGGCGCCGTGCCGGATCGTTGCTGCTTTGCATCCTTAGCGAAACACGCCCGACTTAGAGGTTTCGGCCTTGCGGTAGTTGACTTATCAGCGCCAGTGTAATTGGCGTTTTATTCCCCGTTCGTACAACACCGATTAGTAAACAGTATCAGCGTCCATATATGGAGTGATGAGATGGCCGAGCAAATTTGGGATAAATTTCTAACCGAACGGGACAAGGAAGTCTTTGCCGCTTCTGGATATGGCGCGCGGGCCGGTTTTGGTAAAAAACCTGCCCTATTGGTTATTGATGTGAACTACAATTTTTGCGGCGACAAAAACGAACCTATCCTTGATTCCATCAAACGCTACCGTAATTCATGCGGCGAAGATGCCTGGGATGCGTTGCCGGTCATTCGTAAACTAATTGATGCCTGTCGAGACAATACGGTCCCTGTAATCTTCAGCACAGGTACCGTGCGCGCCGACGGCTGGGATCGCGGTGGCTGGGATTGGAAAAATTCCCGCGGTACCGAAGATGCGGCACCACCGGCCAACCGGACAAGCAACCGCGACGGCAATGACATCATGGACGAGGTTGCCCCGCAACCTCAGGACATCGTCATTAAAAAACTCAAGCCCAGCGTCTTTCACGGCACAAGTTTAAGCGGTTTCTTGAATGATATGGGTGTGGATTCACTTCTCATCACCGGGACCACGACGTCTGGCTGTGTCCGCGCCACCGTATTGGATGCCTTCAGTCTGAATATCCGCACAACGGTTGCCGGAGATGCTTGCTTTGATCGCTCGCAAGCGTCCCACGCGATTAACCTGTGCGATATGAACGCCAAATACTCCGACGTGGTCAGTGCTGATGAAGTGTTGACCCACATCAACACGCTGTCCGACGTGGAATACAATCTGCCTACTGGGATTTCTTTGGCAGGTTAGGTCTTGAATCTTTACCCCTTTACCACTTACGGGGGATCTAAGGGGGGCGTACACCTAAGGAATAGTGGGCACAGTGATTCCCACCAAACAATCCCGGGTGATGAGTTCTGTGAGCTGTTCTTCGCTCCAATCCTCGGTACCAGCCGGGCGCTCGGGCAATACCAGATAACGCATATCGGCATTGCTGTCGTGAACGCGGACGGTCACATTGTCCGCGATGATCGTGCCAAATTCGCGCATAACGCTGCGGGGTTCATTGACCGCGCGGGAGCGGTAGGTTTTGCTTTTGTACCAATCTGGCGGCAGGCCAAGGATGGAGCGCGGGTAACACGAACAAAGCGTACAGACGATCAAATTGTGGATTTCAGCTGTATTCTCCACCACGAGCAATTCTAAATCCGCCATCGGGATGCCAAGCTCCTTAACGGCTGCGGTGCCGTCCGCCATGAGGCGCGCCTTATAGTCGGGATCGGTCCAGGCTTTGACGACGATGCGGGCGCCGTGTTCGACGCCGCGGGAATCCATGAAATCCAGGCGTTCCTGAACGTCGCGCGCTTTGATGATTTCTTTTTCGATCAGCAACTGGCGGACGGCCTCAACCAACAGCGGGTAATGATCGGTTTCACTAAAATCGTGCCGACTATCATCGGCGTAGTTGAGCGGTGAGCCATCTTCATGGTGACCATGATCATGGTCTTGCTCATCGTGCGCACTCATGCGGTCTCTCCTGTTCCAGATCGTAACCAATGTTCATAAATTTCGATGTCCAAAGTATCGACTACGGGCCCGTCATATTCGTCCCAAATATCGGTCTGATTGAAGCGAACTCGATAGAGGTGCCGCTTTGGTAGGCCGGCCAACCCATAGGCGCGCTCTTCCGGATTGATGAAAGCACCGCAATAGCGCTCGATCACGCCTGTTTTGCCCTTGATATAGTTTGGCGTCCGGCGGTGGCCCGGTGGAAAAGCGACGATAATGCTGACCGTTTCTCCCGTTCCATAGACCGGAGCGGGCATGATTTCACCAGATGGCGTGGCGCTCATTTTTCCGCCTCCAGCTTTTGCTTGATGGCCGCCATACGGGTCTCGATTTCGTCGCGAGTCAGCAAGTTCGTTTCCTCTAGCAGGTTCAGAATTCCCGCCATCCAGCGCTCGTAATAGGGCAGGTCGTATTGTTCCTTGGGTAAATCCTCCATGGTCCGGCGCATCATGTCGATATTGTAGTGACCGCGGGAAACCACCGCGTTGTGGACCGCCGTCATCAATTTCGCCCAGGGTGCCGCTTCGTCGTCTATTAGTTCCAATGGCCCGGCAGACAAGCCGCCAATATCGTTCTGCTGCTGCACGTTTCTTCTCTCCCATATTTCAATTGTTTGTGCCGGAATTCTCATATGCATCGCCATCGCGGTCAAGAGGCGGTGGGTTTTCGAGAACCGCAATCAAACGTTTTTGCGATTTGCCTTTGTGTTTGATTTTTTCGCACGATAGAACGCCTACAGCCAACTCCCCCATCGAAGCATTAATTTTGCGCGTCCTGCGAAATATATATTGAACATCGCTCAGAAATCATCATATTAATTGAACATCGTTCATTAATATCGAAATCGTGAGGCCGATGATGACCCTTTACGGTCTCAAACCGCGCTTTCAGGCATTGCTGCGGCCCCTGGCAATGTACCTTGCGAAACAGGGCGTGACAGCAAATCAGGTCACGGTGCTGGCGGCCGTCGGCTCCGTACTCCTTGGTGGCGTAATTGCCAGCAATGCCAATATGCATTGGTTGTTTTTGCTGATCCCGATCTGGCTTCTCATTCGCATGGCGCTAAATGCGCTCGACGGCATACTCGCCCGCGAATTCAATCTGCAAAGTTCGCTCGGTGCCTATCTCAATGAGATTTCGGACATCGTTTCGGACGCAGCCCTGTTCTCGCCCTTCGCCCTTGTAGCGCCGTTCGATCCATTGTGGATCGGCGCTGTCATATTTCTATCTGCGTTGAGCGAATTTGCCGGCGTTCTGGGTCCGATGATCGGCGCCTCGCGCCGCTATGACGGGCCGATGGGCAAGAGCGATCGGGCTCTTGTCTTCGGGGCGCTTGGCCTGGCCGTCGGGCTCGCAGCGGAGCTGCCATCATGGGCCTCATGGCTCATGCCGTGCTTGGTGGCACTTCTCTGCGTGACGGTCCTCAATCGTATTCGCGGCGGACTCGCCGAGCCGACCGATGCCCCGCCACGCAATTAGCGACCCTCTGACACTCGTCTCAATCGTCCTTGATAGGAGCGACCTCACATGATTCCCAGAGCAGCCGATGAGCGAACCTTCACAACGCATGATGGCGAAGCACTGTTTTATCGCACGTGGCCGTCGCTGTCCCGGTCATCGCGCGGCGCCATCGTCCTGCTTCATCGCGGGCATGAGCATTCCGGCCGGCTGACCCATCTCGTCCACGAGCTCAATCTGCCGGACTTCGCTTTCTTTGCCTGGGATGCACGGGGCCATGGGCTCTCGCCGGGAAAGCGAGGGTTCAGCCCCGGCGCCGCAACATCGGTACGCGACGTCCAGACTTTTATCGACCACATCTGCTACGCGCACGGCGTTGCCATCGAGGACATCGTGGTTATCGGCCAAAGCGTTGGCGCCGTCCTCGCCGCTGCCTGGGTGCATGACTATGCGCCCAACATTGCCGGCCTGGTGCTCGCCGCGCCGGCCTTCAAGGTGAAGCTCTATATGCCATTTGCCAGGACCGTATTGCGCCTGGCCCGATGGGCCCGTGGCGACTTTTTCATCAACAGCTTTGTGAGGGCAAAGCTGCTGACCCATGACGAGAGCCGCATCTCCTCGTTCGAGAATGACCCGCTTATCGCCCGCCCGATCTCGGTCAACATACTGCTCGGTCTTTACGATCTTTCGGAGCGCATCATCGAAGACGCGGCGGCCATAACGGTGCCGACTCAGCTCCTTATTTCGGGCAAAGATTGGGTTGTCCATGAGGGCCCGCAGCACCGCTTCTATGACCGGCTTGGCGCGATGAAAAAAGAGCGACATGTCTTTGCGAGGTTCTATCACGACACCCTCGGCGAAAAGGATCGCAATGTAGCGGTCGACAAAGCACAGGCATTTATTCTGGACCGCTTCGACGCGCCATCCGAGCGGCCCTGTCTGCTCGCCGCCGACAAACATGGCTTCACCCGCACGGAGGCAGACCGGTTGGCAAGCCCGCTGCCGGCCTGGTCGCTGCGTGGCCTATATTGGCTGGCCGTGCGCTGCGGTCTGCAAGTCGGTGGTTGGCTGTCTAAAGGAATCCGGATCGGCCATCAGACGGGCTTCGATTCGGGCAGCATGCTGGACTATGTCTATCGCAACGAACCCCAGGGTCGGACACCGCTCGGGCGGGCGCTCGACAAGTCCTATCTCGAAACCATCGGCTGGAAAGGCATTCGCCAGCGCAAAGTCCATATCGAGGAGCTGCTTCGTTCTGCAATCGACCGCGTCCAAACAGACCGTTTGCCAACCCGCATTATGGATATCGCCGCCGGCCACGGCCGCTATGTCTTGGAAGCGATCGAAAACAGCGACTGCCGCCCGGAATCGATTCTTCTGCGCGACTATTGCGAGCTCAACGTCACCGCAGGCAACGATCTGATCGAGCAGAAAGGGCTGTCGGATGTCGCTTCCTTCGTCAAAGGCGATGCCTTCGATACGGCAAGTCTAGCAAATGTTGAACCGCGGCCAACTATTGGCATCGTGTCCGGCCTCTATGAATTATTCGCCGACAACGGCATGGTCCGGGCGTCGCTCGATGGCCTCGCAGCGGCAATCCCCGATGGCGGCTACCTGATCTACACCTGTCAGCCTTGGCACCCCCAGATCGAACTGATCGCCCGAGCACTGACGAGCCACCAACAAGGCCAAGCCTGGTTGATGCGCCGGCGTACGCAGGCGGAAATGGATCAACTGGTCAGCGCAGCTGGCTTCGAGAAGGTTGACCAGCGGGTCGACGCGTGGGGCATTTTTACAGTCGCCTTAGCCCGTAAGCAGCCGGCGTGAATAAGCTTGCCAAGGACTCGAACGTATTGTCCGGCCCTAATAGCGCCAGCCGATTGGAAGGGGTGCCGTGACCCGACTCTTGGCCGCTCTTTTTACCATTGCTGTCATCGTCTTTACGCGTTTGGTGACCGCTGTGCAGGCCCGTTGGCTTGGCTGTGTCCCGGCGCCGATACAGCGTATCTACTATGCCAATCACGCAAGCCATGGGGACTTCGTACTGGTCTGGACGGTCCTGCCGCCGGCGCTTCGCAACAAGACACGACCGGTGGCGGGCGCCGACTATTGGCGGAAGACCTTCATACACCGCTTCATCGCGCTGAAGATATTTCGCGCTGTTTTGATCGATCGCCTGCGCCCGCAATGCGGCAGCAATCCCTTAGCGCCGATGATTGACGCTCTTGACGACGGTGCATCGCTGATCCTCTTCCCGGAGGGCACGCGTAATGCCACGGACACACAATTGTTGCCCTTCAAGGGCGGGATCTATCACCTCTCCCGCAGGCGCCCCGACGTCGAAATGGTACCGGTGTGGATTGCCAATTTAAACCGCGTTCTTCCCAAGGGCGAGATCGTGCCGGTGCCACTATTGTGCACCGTCACCTTCGGAGCGCCGCTCAAATTTGAGACGGGGGAGATGAAAGCCGACTTCTTAGCACGCGCTCGCGACGCCTTGTTGAACCTCGCCCCCGGCGCCAGCCGAAATAGCGAAACCGGTTGATGACTACTCAAGAACAAATCCTCGCGGTTTTCGGTGGTGTTGTCGGCATACTGGTCGTCGCCACCATCATTGGCCGGGTCCTCCGCCGTCGTGCAAGTGCTGAGGGTCCGAGCCCGGGACCGAGCTCGACAATTCAGAATCTGAACGCGCGTATCAACGCCTGGTGGACGATGGTGACGCTGATCGGTCTTGCATTTCTGTTCGGCAAGATCGGGATCATCGTCCTTTCCGCCGTCTTATCCCTTGCCGCGCTACGCGAATTTGTGACGCTGACAAATACCCGGCAGGGCGACCATTGGGCGCTGCTTGCGGCCTTCTTCGTGGCGCTGCCCGTCCAGTATATTTTGGTCTGGTACGAGTGGTATGGTCTCTACTCCATCTTCATCCCGATTTACGCTTTCCTTCTGATGCCGGTTATTGCGGTCTTGCGCGGCGACACCCAGCGCTTTCTGGAGCGTATTACGGAGGTGCATTGGGGCCTGATGCTCTGCGTCTTCTGCCTGTCGCACGTACCTGCATTGCTGACGCTGGACATTCCGGGCTATGAGGGTCGCCAACTCCTGCTAATTGTCTTTCTCGTCGGCGTCGTCCAGACGAGCGACGTCCTGCAATATGTCTGGGGCAAATTGGCGGGCCGCAGAAAGATCGCGCCGTCGGTGTCCCCCGCCAAGACCGTCGAAGGCTTCGCCGGCGGCGTCTTGAGCGCCTCTCTATTGGGCGCTGGGCTTTGGTGGATCACGCCGTTTACGCCCTGGCAAGCCGCCCTGTTTGCCTTTGTCATTACGATGATGGGGTTCATTGGCGGCCTCGTCATGTCCGCCATCAAACGCGACAGAGGCGTCAAAGATTGGGGCCGGACGATTGAAGGGCATGGCGGCATCTTGGATCGACTCGACTCGCTGATTTTCGCGGCGCCAATATTCTTCCATCTCGTGCGCTATTTTTGGGTGCCGTGATTTCTGCTGGCTATCGCGGATGCTTCTTTCGCCACTTCCGAGTCATGCGCTCGGCCTTCGACAGGTCGCCGGGCGTCACCCCGTTTGGCCAGCGCCCGCAGCGGTCGCTGGCCTCGGGTTTTTCGCCAGGTGTTCGATCAGGTCGATTTGCGACACCACCCCCACCACCTCGCCACCGTCGACGATGACCGCCACATGGTCGGATTCGAACAGAAAGAACAGCTCTTCGATCCGGGCCTTGGGGTAGATCAGCCCACCGATCGGGTTGGCTACGTCGCGCGTCAGCGTTTGCGGGCCGATACCGCCGTTGCGCAGTCCGCGGATTATGTCCGATTCGTGAACCATCGACGTGAGTTTGCCGCTTTCGATCATCGGTATCTGAGACACCCCATGGGTGCGCATGAGCTGAATTATTTCCGAAATCGGAGTGTCGGCGTCGGCGGTGACCGGCGTCATATTCCGGTCCGACAGCAGGTCTTCGACGAGGCCCAGCTCGGGCCCTTCTTCGAGGAAGCCGTGGTCCTTCATCCAGTCATCGGACAGGAATTTCGAGATGTAGCGCGTGCCAGAGTCGCACAAGGTCACGACAATGATCTTGTCCGGACCGATTTCCTGGGCGACGTCGACGGCGGCATGGACGATCGAGCCGGACGAGCCGCCGCAGAACAGGCCTTCTTCGCGGACGAGCCGGCGGGCCATGTCGAAGGATTGCTTGTCATTGACTTGGCGCATGTCGTCGACGACGGAAAAATCCATCGCCCCGCACTCGATGTCCTCGCCGATACCTTCGACACCATAAACATAGGCGGTCGGCAGACTGCCCGTATTGAACAGGTGGTAGTGGACCGATCCCAGGGGGTCGACGCCGATGATCTTGACGTCGGGCGCATGCTCCTTGAACCAGCGGCCGACACCGGACACGGTGCCACCGGTCCCAGTTCCCCCCATGAAGGCATCGATCTTGCCGCCATCGGTCTGCTCATAAATTTCCCGGCCGGTGTATTGGTAGTGCGCCTCGATGTTCCATTGGGTGTGATACTGATCGACATAGAACGCGCCGGGCGTTTCGGCGGCGATACGCTTGGCGGTATTGACGTAGTGATCGGGCGAATCACCCGGCACGTCGGTTGGCGTAATCACGACCTCGGCGCCATAGGCCTTCATCATGTCGATCTTTTCATGGCTCATCTTGTCAGGCAGCGTGAAGACGCAGCGATAGCCCTTTACGGCGGCCACCATCGCCAGGCTCTGGCCGGTGTTGCCCGACGTATTTTCTACAATCGTGCCGCCCGGCTTTAGCAGGCCTTCCTTTTCGGCCTGCTCGATGATGTAGGCCGCCATCCGGTCTTTGATCGAGCCGGTCGGGTTCATGTATTCGCATTTCGCCAAAATGGTCGCGGCGCCCTCGGGCACGACCTTGTTGAGGCGGACGAGCGGGGTTCGGCCAACCGCATCGAGGATGTTGTCGAAAACTTCCATGGGGACACCCGTTCGGTGAGAGGAACTTGGTTGAAACCTATACCTCGGTAAACCAATACCCAAGAATAGCAAATTGGGGCCGCATGCAAAGGTTCGCTGCTCACCTCACTCCGGCGCGGTCTGTCGGCGGCGTGGCTAATCCACCCGAACGCTGGCCGTATCCCGATGCTGGACCCGTGTACCCGACGCGGTGCGATCTGTCGCAAACCTTCCAAATTTTCGACCTGGCGCGGCGAACGCCGATCGCAGATGCGCCTCTCCGTAGCTGCTGGACGCCTTTATCCATCTCAAGTCGGATTGCATCGACACCGCCCATCTGGTGAAATTGGCCTGGTTCTAATCATCTTGTTTTAACTGTCAATCAGGAGCACCATGACAACCTGTTGAAATGAGAAAACAAATTCTCCATTCAGGGGCAAAGGGAGGATCGAAATGTTCCTAAAGACACTGTTCGCTACGGCCTTGGCTGTTGGCATGCTGGCTTCGTCGGCGGCAAATGCCCAGGTCAAAATACTGGTCAACATATTTGTAGGACCAGCGCATTTCATTCACGCACCTTACAAGGCGTGGGGCGTCGAAGTTGGCGAGGTGACAGGGGGCCGCGTGACGGTCGAGTTCCTGCCGGCAAGCGCGGCACCGCCGCCGAAACAGATCGATGGCGCCCTTGCTGGTAACTTTGATGGGGCGTTCATGTTTAATGGCTTCAATGGCAAGCGCGCACCGTTTACGCAGATGCTATTGCTTCCTTTTCTGATGGAAGGTAGCGCGGAAGCAGGATCGGTCGCCACGTGGCGCACCTATGAAAAATATTTCAACCATCTAGGTCAGTTTGAAAAGGTTGGCATCACGCCGCTCAGCTACTTCCAATTCCCCGGTGGCCATTTCTTCAGCTCTGGTGATCCGATAATGTCGATCGCCGATTTGAAAAGCCGCAAGATGTGGGCGTTGGCAGGCACGCCGACCAGAGTGCTGAAATTAGCCGGCGTTGACCATGTCGCCGGTCCGGCTGCAAGGCTGGCCGAGTTTGTGCAGAACAATACTGTCGATGGCGTTGCCGGAATTTCCCAGGACGCCATCATCACCTTTGGTGGTCTACAATTCACCAAATCGGCGACGGTACGAAGCAACGCCAGACTTGGCGTGCCAAACTTCATCATTTTCGTGACCACCAAGAAGTGGAAGGAAATATCTGCTACCGACCAAGCCGCGATTAGGAAAATTTCGGGCGAAACGCTTGCTCGCACTATAGGCCGGGCGGCCGACGTCTCTGAAACCAAACGGCGTCAGCAATTGCTTGATAAGGGCGTCAAAATCGTGGAAACGCCGGAATCCTTCAAACAGGAACTATTGAAGGTAAGTGCACCGCTGTTCGATGCGTGGAAAAAGAGCGCTGCAAAGATGGGCGTCGACCCGCAGGCGCCGATAGACTTCTACAAGGCCGAAACAGCCGCAGCCGGGGGCTGAACACACGATTGTTGGGTTGAATATCGCCGGGCGGACCCTACGGTTCGCCCGGTGAAATTTTGAGTTGGCGTTTTGACATAATCTATTGTCGGGTTGGTGACGCAGTTGCTTGACGTCAGACCGGCGCCTGAGTGTTCGACAGGGTGTCATAAATGGATTCGTTCGCTGATTTCTTCAATTTGTTTTTGGACCTTCTGTATAAGGCCGTGCGCATTTTTGGTGCGGTCATGCTCGCCATCTTGATCGGTCTGACCGGTTTCGATGTGTTTGCACGGTACGTATTCAACAACCCGGTCCTCGGCAGCAACGAAATGATCCAGTTCTTACTCGGCGGAATGGTCTTTGCCGGTTTTGCCTTGGTGACCGCGCATCGCACTCACATTGTCGTCTCCATTCTTGAACCGTTTTTTCTGCGACATGCGCCTGGTCTCTACAAGGGACTGATCAGCGGTTTTAACCTCATCGGCATCATCGCCATCACCTTCATCGTCTTTCGCTACACCAATTTCCAATTTTTGATGCAAGCGGAGACGGATATTCTGGAACTCAGTTGGGGGCAATTGGGTATCGCCTTTATCGTATTGTCCGCGACCGGCATTCTATTTGGGTTCAAGGCCCTCAAGATGCCGCGGCGGAAGGGGACCTATGTACCCCCCGACGATGTCGTCATCGCACAAAAAAAACCCATTGGGATCGAACTAGTGGAAGGCGAAAAATATGCATGGTGCGCCTGCGGGCGTAGCAACAAGCAGCCCTTCTGCGATGGGTCTCA
>JAPUHN010000180.1 GCA_027297685.1 Alphaproteobacteria bacterium
AGCGCGAATCCAAACACCGACGAGTCTAGAGCGCTGTGTCGAATGGCGTCAAATGAAAAAGCCCGGAATTCCGGGCTTTTTATAGTTTTCCCCGAGTCGAATCGGAAAAAAGCATCGATTCTCGGTTTCGGCTAGTGCCGATATGGCCAATATCGTCGTTTTCCGGCGCCGACATGGCGCCCTCCGCGAATCGGGTGCCGTTGCACATCAAGCGCATTTGCGTCACCATTGACCGCATTGGGAGGTTATACACCTCTCAATCCATCTAACGACGCTTTGCTCCGCTCCCAACGCGATCGAGTCGAGGCCGTTGGCGGCGAGTTAAACGAAAAGCAGGGCAGAACTTCCCCCTCCCGTGGGGAAGGCCAATAATTGTGAAGGAGGCAAAAAGAGATGCTGAAAATCCGAGTGGCGATCGTGGGCATAGGCAACTGTGCGAGTTCATTGATTCAGGGGCTGGAATTCTACCACCATAATGGCAACCGCAATCTGGGTGGATTGATGCATCCGAGCATCGGCGGCTACGGCTGCGACAACATCGAAGTTGTCGCCGCTTTCGACATCGACAGACGCAAAGTGGGGCTACCGGTCGAGCAGGCCATCTTCGCGAAGCCCAATTGCACGACGGTGTTCCAAAAATTAATCCGCACTTCGGGTTTGACTGTGAGCATGGGGCCGGTGCTCGACGGCGTCGCATCGCATATGCTCGACTATCCGGACGACGAGGCATTCCGCCCGGCCGACGAGGAGCCGGTTGATGTCGCCGGCGTATTGGCGGAGACACGGGCCGAGGTGCTGGTCTGCTACCTGCCTGTGGGCTCCGAGCAAGCGGTGCGCCATTACGCCGAGGCGTGTCTGGAGGCCGGTGTCGCGATGGTCAATTGTGTACCGGTGTTCATTGCCTCCGACCCCGAATGGGCGCAGAGATTTGCCGAGGCCGGCGTGCCCATCGTCGGTGACGACATCAAGAGCCAGGTCGGCGCGACCATCGTCCATCGCATGCTCACCCGGCTGTTCGGCGACCGCGGCGTCCATCTCGACCGCACCTATCAGCTCAACACTGGCGGAAATACCGATTTCCTCAACATGCTGGCGCATGAGCGGCTAAAGTCGAAGAAAATCTCGAAGACGGAGTCCGTCCAGTCCCAGCTCGACGAACGGCTTGAAAGCCGCAACATCCACATCGGGCCGTCCGACTATGTCGCCTGGCAGAACGACAATAAGGTGTGCTTTATCCGCATGGAGGGACGTGGCTTCGGCGATGTGCCGATGGAGCTCGAGCTCAGACTGTCGGTCGAGGATTCGCCCAATAGCGCCGGCGTGGTGATCGACGCCATCCGTTGCGCCAAGCTCGGGCTCGAGCGTGGTCTCGCCGGCCCCATCGAGGAGGTCTCGGCCTACTATATGAAGAGCCCGCCGGTGCAGTTGCGCGATTCGATCGCGCGCGAGCGCACCGAAGATTTCATCCATGGCATCGTCGACCAGTCGGCACAGATCCTCTCGAGCGAAGCACCCGCGGCGGGCGAATAACGGCACATCTCCTGGAGCCCGCCGTGGTCACGCAGTTCGACAGGGACCGGCATTTCACCGAGGTCTCCTCGGTCTACCGGGACGTTCGCACCACCGATCGGGAACCGGTCGAGCGGATCGCGAAGGAACTTGCAGACCTGACCCGTCCGAGGGGCGCCGACATCGGCTGCGGCGCCGGGCGCTATGACTTCTTGATGTTCGAGACCATCCCGGGGCTGCACCTCACCTGCATCGACGCCAACCCGGCGATGCTCGAGCAAGTCCATGAGCTCCTCGCCGCCAAGGGGATCGTCGCGTTCGACACGCGACAGTCGACGGTTGAGCGCCTTGAATTGGAGTCCGGCGCGTACGACTTCGTGTGTTCGTTCAACGCCGTGCATCACTTCGATTTTCCCGATTTCCTCAGGAAATCGAGGGACGGGCTTGCCGCCGGCGGCCATCTGTTCGTCTACACGCGGCTTCCCGAGCAGAACGCGCGCAACATCTGGGGCCGGTACTTCCCGGATTTTACCGCGAAGGAGACGCGGCTGCTAGAACTCGGCGACATCCACCGGGGGATCGAGGACACGCCGGGGCTGCGATTCGTGAGTGCGACGTGTCTGCGTTACCGCAGGCAATCGTCGCTCGAACGGTTGGTCGAGCAGGCCAGGAGCCGGCACTATTCCACGTTCTCGCTCTACGATCCGGACGTGTTCGAGGAGGCGTTGGCGGTGTTCCAAAAAAATGTCCGACACCGTTTCGCCGATACCATCGAGTGGTACGACGAGAATATCCTCGTTCATGCCCGTCAGAACGACGATTGACGCGGCGCTATCCCTCGACGTTGACAGTTATTGAATACACAGCGTTCCGAGCCCCCTCGAGAGGTTGTGTCTCACCCTCAATGTCGGTGGCCCGGCAGAGCAGTTCATGCGCGCCCGATCGACGCGCCGACCAGGGGTAAGAAAATCGTTGCCACGACCTTTGGGAACGCGGTTCAAGACGAGCGTCGCGCCAGGTAGTGCCGCCGTCGGTACTTACGTCCACGCAAGCGACGTCACCGGCCGACCAGGCCCAACCCCAGATTTCAATATCGCCCGCCGTCAACTTGCTGTCCGGGGCCGGCGATACGATCACGCTTTCAGGGGCGATCTCCCAAACCGGCCTCGTCGCGTCCGATCCAGGCACCGGATCGTTGTAGAAGCGGGTTGTAAACAGGCTCTTCGCGCGATCGTCGGATAGGGTTAGCCGGCTTAACCACTTCACACTGTTGGTTCCGAAATAACCGGGAACGACGAGCCGGGCCGGAAAGCCGTGCTTGCCGGACAAAGGTTCGCCATTGAGTCGGTAAGCGACAAGAACGTCACCCGCCGCGATGCGCGAGAGCGGTATGTCTTTTAAGTAGCAATCCTGTTCGTCCCCTGCGAACACGCCATGGTCGAGGCCAAAGGCCCAAAGGTGCGTCGCGCTTGACCGGACACCGGCGTCTGCAAGCAATTCCGCCAGGTCGACACCCGTCCATCGAACGTTTGCAACACGTCGTGTCGGCGTCGTCGGATCGAGTGGGCTGCCGGCGCATTGATGAACCGTTTCCACCACTCGCTCGGGCCGGCGCAAGAGTTCGTCGAAATCCAGCTCAAGCGGCGTATCGACGAGACCGTCGATGCACAAGGACCAGTTGTCGGCCTTGATTTCGGGTATGCCCAGATGCGCCAGGACGAACAGATCGGCGGCTGGAGTGAACCGTTCTGTCATACCCGCGGGTTTGAGTTTGTGTTCTCGAACCAATCCCTCGATAAGCATCGCCGGTTTTGGCGCGTTGCGCTGCATCTCCGCCCCTCCCTCTTTACGCGCCTAATCCGGTGCGCTTTGACCGGAGCCGACCGTCACCTTATGATCGCACACCGCAACGCTTTCGCGAACTCAACGGGAAAATCTACCATGACCAAATATCATCTGATCAGCTCGTTTACCTGACCCTGGGTGCAGCGCGCCGTGATCCTAATGCGTGCTAAAGACGTCGAGTTTGAAGTCACCTACGTCAACCTACGAGACAAACCTGATTGGTTCCTGGAAATTTCGCCCCACGGCAAGGTACCGGTGTTGAAAGTTGACGATGATATTTTGTTTGAATCCAACGCGATAGCCGAATATCTTGATGAGATGGTCGAGCCGCGTCTCCACCCGGCGGATCCGATCAAACGGGCCCGTAACCGGGCGTGGACCGACTTCGCGCCGACCTTTTCGAGTGCCCTGGGATCGATCAACTACGCCAAGACCCGCGAGGAAATGGAGAAGGCGGTCGCCGAGGCGCCAGCACGGCTGCAACGGCTGGAAACGGCGCTCGCCGAAGAGCGCGGCAATGACGGCCCGTTCTTCAACGGCGCCGAGTTGTGTTTGGTCGATGCCGCCTACGCGCCGTTCCTCCAGCGCTACAGAATTGTCGACCGGGTGCTGCAGAACGACGTGTTGAAGGACTTCCCGTTGCTCAACGCCTGGGCCGATGCTTTGCTCTCCGACGAGCGGATCACCGGCGCGGTGGCGCCGAACTTCGAGGAAGAATTAATCGCCGCGCACATACGTCGCGAAACCTACGCCGCAACGTTTTTCGCGGAATCGGAGGCAGCCGCCGAGTAACCGGCAGCGGCGCTGCCAACGGCAATGGCGGACGGTGTCAACAAATCCGGCGGCTACCGGCCCGACGACCCGCGATACGGCTTGTCGGGCCAGGCGTTGCAGGATTACTACCTGTCGCGGCCGACGCAGTTCTTTATTCGCGCCTTGTACAAATCCAATTCCCTGGACCTGCGCCAGCAAGCGATGGCGGCGCATCAGGCCCATGTCAGGGCGCACCGCGCGCAGATCCAATTCGCCGGCCCGTTCTTGTCCGACGATGGCGCCACGCCGATCGGCACCATGTGCGTCGTCGATGTGCCCGACCGGGCCGGCGCCGAGGCCTATATTGCCGCCGACGGCTACAACCAGGCGGGGCTGCTCGAGCAACCGGAAATCCGCCGGTTTGTCAGCAGCAAGACGCTGCGCCAGGGCGACCGCGCGCCCGAAACTGGGATGCAGATGTTCGTGTGCGAATGCATCGACGGCCCCGATGCGACCGAGCGGCGCAAGCAGACAGCCGCCGCGCACCACACCTACCAGGGCTCGATCATCGACCGGTTCGT